>CAVEVJ010000348.1:0-5440 GCA_963619075.1 Acidaminococcaceae bacterium | reverse complement strand
GCAGGGGAATACCAGCAAGAACTCATCGAGCAGCTTGGCGAACGTCCGGCATTGGACATCGCTATGTTCGGAGTGGGACCGGACGCGCATTTCGCCTCCTTGTTCCCTGACCATGGCGAGGCCGAGATAGACGATCCGCAGGTATTGGTGGCCGGGGTGCGCGATTCGCCGAAGCCTCCGCCGCTGCGTGTGACGTTGACCGTGCCGATGATCACCCGTTCGAAACACACCTGGGTGTTCACTTCCGAAGAGCGCAAGGCCGACGCGGTGAAGGCCGCCTTCGCCCAGCGCAACAATCCCCACGCACCAAGCTCCTATGCCGACGGAGAGGAACTGCTCTGGTTCATCGACGAGGGTGCAGCCTCCAGGTTGTGAAACCATGAAAGACGTCGAAAAAGGGTTATTAGTGGCCTGATATGAAGGAAGTCCCGCAGATCGCGATGGTCTGCGGGACTTCCTTCATTTCAATCGAAATCAGGCTTCGATTTCGTTACGCTCCTCGGTGGCCCACAAGGTGTGGAACGCACCCGGCTGATCCACACGCTGGTAGGTGTGGGCGCCGAAGTAGTCGCGCTGGCCCTGGATGAGAGCCGCCGGCAGACGCTTGGAACGCAGGCCGTCGAAGTACGAAAGCGACGATGCGAACGCCGGGGTTGGCAGACCGTTGAGCGCGGCCTGGGCCACCACGTTGCGCCAGGACTTCTCAGCGTTTTCGATGGCGTTCTTGAAGTATGGCGCGAACAGCAGCGACACGTTGGCCTCGCCGGATTCAAACGCTTCGGAGATGCGGTTGAGGAACTTCGCGCGAATGATGCAGCCCCCACGCCAGATACGCGCCACAGCGGCCAGATCGATATTCCAGTCGTGTTCTTCGGCTGCGGTGGTGATCTCGTTGAATCCCTGCGCGTAGGCGACGATCTTGGAAGCGTAGAGGGCCTGACGGATGTCTTCGATGAAGGCCTTCTTCTCCTCGTCGTTCAGGTTCAGTTCACCGTTCGGGCCGGCGAAGCCCTGCTTCTGGGCCTCTTCACGCAGGTCGGCTTCGGAGGAAAGTCCGCGTGCGAACACGGCTTCGGCGATGCCGGTGACCGGCACGGCCAGGGACAGTGCGGTCTGCACGGTCCAGGTGCCGGTGCCCTTCATGCCGGCGTGGTCCACAATCAGATCGACCAGCGGCTTGCCGGTCTTCTTATCGACCTGGTGCAGCACTTCGGCGGTAATCTCGATCAGATAGGAGTCCAGCTCGGTCTTGTTCCACTCTTCGAACACGTCGCCGATTTCGGTCGGGGTCATGCCAAGGCCGCGGCGCATGAGGTCGTAGCTTTCGGCGATGAGCTGCATGTCGGAGTATTCGATGCCGTTGTGCACCATCTTGACGAAGTGTCCGGCACCGTTGAGACCAATGTGGGTCACGCACGGTTCGCCTTCGGCCTTGGCTGCGATGGATTCGAAAATCGGCTTCAGGGTCTTCCAGGATTCCTCGGAACCGCCCGGCATCATGGAAGGTCCGAGCAGCGCACCCTCCTCACCGCCGGAGACGCCGCATCCAACGAAGTGCAGTCCTCGGGCGCTGATTTCCTTCTCACGACGGATGGTGTCCGGGAAGTAGGCGTTGCCGGCGTCGACGATGATGTCGCCCGGTTCCATAAGATCGGCGAGCGCGTTGATCATGGCGTCGGTCGGTTCACCCGCCTTGACCATGATGATGGCAGTGCGCGGCTTGACGAGGCTGTCGACGAACTCCTCAAGTGTCTTCGCCGGGTAGAACTCGCCTTCGGTGCCGTGCTCGTTCATAAGCTTTTCGGTACGTCCGTAGGAGCGGTTGAATACGGCGACCTTGTTGCCGTGGTGGGCGAGATTGCGTGCGAGGCTGCCTCCCATTGCGGCAAGGCCGACCACACCGACGTTTGCTTCAGCTGACATGCTGGTCCTCCGTCAAATAAGTAGTACTTTTATAAGTCTTACTCAGTGTAGTACCGAATGAGACCAAAGTAATCGCATATCTCAGGTCTGACGAATCGTCGGCGACGTATTTTTTCGAATGCGCCTTGAGTGATGTCGGAACCGTTTGAAGCCATTCACAGGCTGATGGTGGTGTCTTTGCCATCGTGCACCACGATGGCCTGTCTGTCGGTGATGATGTGCAAATCGGACGCATCGGCGTATCTACGAACGATTTTGGCGGCCCTGCGTCCGAGAAGCGGCCCCTGATAATGCGGAACCACTCGGAAATCCACCAGTCCCAGGCCGCGCGAATCATGCAACATGGGCGCGGCCTTCGCATCGTCCATGTCTTGGATGTATTCGATGTTCGGGCCGGCCACCACCGCTCCCGCGGATTCGCCGATGTACGGCTTGCCGTTCGCCACGGCCTCGGCGATGATTGCGTCGGCCCCGGAACGCCGCATCTCCTGCAACAGGAAAAAGGAGTTGCCTCCGCCCACGTAGATGATGTCGCTGTCTTCGATCACATCATGGATAAGTCCGTATGAGGCACTGGCTATGTCAAGGCTGCATACGCTCACGCCCATACGTCTCAAGGCAAGCTCAGTGAGCCTGCCGGCCGACGAGTACGCCATTCCCTTGCCGGCCGTGGGGATGAACACCACCGTCTTCGTCTCGAGCTCCGGTTCCACATGAGGCAGCAGTTGGCCGACCGGGGTGAAGGTCGAAACCAGCATCAATTTCCTCATGGCGATCTCGGCTCCATTCCCGACGATTACGTTACTGGCAGGTGTACGCCCACTATAACGTATTCGTGTCGGGAGCCTGCGATCCGCGTTCGATGCGACAGGACGGAACAGATCAGTCGTGGGGCATGATGGTCTTGACGAAGCGCATCGCCTCGGCAGGCGTGAGCGAAGGAACGTACGCCTGCGACACCGCCAGCGAGATCTGCGGCAGTTTGGCCACGTCCGGATAGCAGATGTACACCTTGGCTTCGTTGGGATGGAACTTGAGCTTGAACCGGAACAGGGAACGGAAACCATACGCGGGTTCCATAATGTCGGCGACCATCTGCAGAACATGGCGCAGCACGGCGCTTTCCTCGCTTCCTTCCAGGTCGTCGCCCATACCGGCCAGTGGCGCCGCGGACAGGCTCATGAACTCCACATCGCCTTCGTCACGCAGACGTTCGGCCATACGGGCGATGAGGAATTCCATGATTCCATTGACGCTATCGGTGCGGTGGCGCATGAAGTCAAGCGTCCAGCCGATCACCTTGCCGTCGCGGTAGGTCGGCATCCAGCTGGTCACGCCAAGCACCTTGCCGCTTTCATCGACCGCATAGAGCAGCTGCACACGAGGATCGACCAGCTCGTCGATACCTCCCAAAGTGAAGCCCATCTCCGGCAGGGCTTTCTCACCGGCCCATTGTGTGGAGATCTCACGAATCTGCGCCTGCACGGAGAACGGAGCCTCGTGGAACGTGGTGAGCACGTCGGTAATGCCATCCCTCTTAGCCTTGTTGATGGCGGTGCGCACATCCTGCCATTTCTTGCCGCGTGTCTGCCACGCGTTCGGGTCGACGATCATTTCGGTACCGACGTCAAGTGATTCCCATCCGATCGACAGCAGTTCATCACGTTGTTCCGCATGGATGCTGTAGAACACCGGCGTCCAGGAGTTTCGGGTGCAGAATCGTGCGAAGGCGCGCAAGTCATCACGATATTCGCTCGGATCGCCGAATGGCCCGGTCACGGTCAACGCGATGCCGTAGGAGACGCGATAGGCGATGGCCGAACGACCGGTTGCGGAGAACCAGTAATCATTGCCGTCCCATGTTGCCATGAACGACATGGATTCGCCACCGAGCGGAATGATTTCGTCCACACGGTGCCGGTACTCGTCGTTGATCATGGAATGGTCGCGCAAGCAATCCCACGAACAGCCCAACGCGACAATCCAGAACACCGGACCAACGCACTGGTAGATGGCTTCGGACAGCCAGCCGACCGGAATGAAGGCCGGTTCGACCCCGCTGAGCAAACCAATCGGCAGCAGATGCTGCACATAGTCGGCAACCAAATCAAGCAGCTGCGGCGTTTCATTGAAATCGGTGGGAACGCTCAATCCGTATCCGACGTACAGCAGACCCAGAACGATGAAAGACGAAACCACAATCGTAGCATCGCGCAAAATCGTCTTGCGTCTGACATGAATCGTGAAACACCGGCGGAAAACAATTACGACAATTGCGAAGATCAACGGCAACGCCATCGTGGAGAACATCGCACGCAACGCACCATGCCGGACCAACGATCCCATGATCTGCGCGGAGTCCAGTCCGTATGCGCCAATCGCGTACGACATCGGAATCACAAAATAAAACAGAACAGCCAGCGCAACCGTGCACGCATTGAAGGCAACGCTCAGCACCGCCGCCAGACGACGACCTCGGTACAGACCCCAGGCAATGAGCAACAACAGCAGCGTCGGCATGATGGAAACCAACCAATTGCCCGGCATGGAGAACCGCATCATCCGGTACTGCGTGAAACAACTCACGCTCGTGGCGCCGTCCAGGCAGTTAAGCACATTGTCGATATCGAATTCGGTCGATCCCGTCAGAAGACCGAACATTGACAACAGACCAAAGGATTGCCTCGACCAGACGGCCACCAGCGAACCGATGGCCTGCACGCCGGCGGCGACGCCAATCAGCCGGCGCATCTCATAGATCGCTCCGTTACGGTATGAATCGCCCCGGCTGTCGGATGCCATGAGATAACCAAGCACATGGCCGAGCAACGTCACGGAAAGCAGACAGTAGTCGCCGGCCTCGCCACGGTAGAGGAATATGATGAGCACGATGGCGTAGCCGATCACCCGAATACGACGACGCCACAACATGGACGTGAACGCGCTGGCGCACATCAGAGTGCCGGCCACCACGATCAGCGGTCCGAGAATCGCGCCGTCGCTGGAGATCTCCCGCCATTGCGGACTATGGCTGGAAAGCAGCGAGCACAATCCCATGCCGAGAGCGACGCCACCCAATGTGGTGATGACCGACACCCACACCGTCTTGATCTTGCCGATCACCGACTCCGCCAAGCCGAACGCGATGAGGATCAACGGAATATCGATGATCAGACGCCCCGGATGCGACACATACACCATGGACACGGGCACCGTGTACCAATGGCCCTGCGACAATGCGTTGAAGCTCACCTTGGCCAGATTCGGAGGGAACGGCCAGTTCGCAATGGCGCAGACGATCTGACTGACCACATTGACCAGCAGGATGAACGATGCGAAGCAGACGGTCAACAGGTGATGGCGTAGCCAATCCACGATGTCGGACAACAGCGCCCGGAAGCCGAACAGAGGTTTTGCTTTGCGTTGCTTTACTTGCGTTTCAGTCATGATGCTCATACACCTTCATTCGGTCTTTTCAGGAAATTTCGATTTCGCGAAGATTCGGATAGTCGGACAG
>CAVEVJ010000347.1:0-6899 GCA_963619075.1 Acidaminococcaceae bacterium | reverse complement strand
TTTGGAGACATGGTGAGCGCAATCCTCGAAGGAAAGCCGGATAAAAATCTTATCCTCGTCACAGGCAGGGTGCATCCGAAGCTGGCGGCGGAAGTCGCCGAACAGCTCGGCATCGACATTCTGGAAACCACAGCATACGATTTCGCCAACGGTGAGATGTACGTGCGCTACACCGAATCCGTGCGCGGTGCGGACGTGTTCGTGCTGCAAAGCCACTACAATCCGATCAATCAGGCGATTATGGAACAGCTCATCATGATCGATGCGCTGAAGCGTGCCTCCGCACGATCCATCACCGCCGTCTGCCCGTTGCTGGGATATTCCCGCCAGGATAAGAAGCATCGCGGCCGCGAGCCCATCTCCTGCCGTCTGATGTTCGACCTGCTCAAGACCGCTGGCGCGGACCGCATCATGAGCGTCGACCTGCATGCCGCGCAGTCTCAGGGCTTCTTCGACGGTCCTGTCGACCATCTCATCGCCATGCCGGTGCTGGTCGACTACATTCGTGACCGTTTCTCCAACCAGCTCGACAATGTTGCCGTGGTCTCCCCGGATGCCGGCCGTATTCGCGTGGCGGAACAGTGGGCGCAGCGTCTCGGCGGCGGACCGCTCGCGTTCGTGCACAAGACCCGTGACATCACCCGACCAAACCAGGCTGTGGCCAACCGTGTGGTCGGCGATGTGCAGGGCAAGGATTGCGTGCTCGTCGACGATCTGATCGATACCGCGGGAACCATCGCGGGAGCCTGCAACGTGCTGATGAACGCCGGAGCCAAGTCCGTGACCGTGGTCGCCACGCACGGCGTGCTTTCCGGCCCGGCCGTGGAACGATTGAAGAACAGCGGTGCACGCGAAGTGGTGCTCACCGACACCGTTCCGATTCCGGAAGAGAAGCGTTGGGACGGCTTGACCGTGCTGTCGATCGCCCCGTTGCTGGCGAGCGCGATTCACGCCGTGTTCGAGGATGGTTCCGTCGCGGAGTTGTTCGACACGTATCCGGAGCATCACGGGCAGGGCTTCCTGTTCGCCTGATTTCGGGTTGTTGACGCGGTAGCTTTCGCTTATGCGGGTTCCGACTTGTTCGGGGCCCGCATTTTTTGTTTCATACCATCCGATTGCTATGCGGTATGAAACGTATATGCAGTCAAAAACATCCCGAAACAAAGACCTTCCTGCCCTTTCTCCCAACAAAATCCGTTCACATAGAAGAATCTTTAAATAACGGCTGCGGTCTCATTGTGGCGGCGTCTCTGACGAGAGATACGCAAGTCTCGTAGGTTTACGGATGATGGCGCGTGTTGACATCTGTTGCCCGTATACCTGCCGGGTAGAGTAGACGAAGCAAACCATTTCAAAGAGTCTTCGGAAGGTCGACTATGGGCATCAGCGTCGATGAGGTATTCAATAGCATCATTGAAGAGTCAGTGGACAAACGCCAACAGGGCACGAAATGGGAACGTGCCGTGCAATGGTTCCTTACCCAGGATCCGGCATGGAGGGATCGGTTCGACCACGTGTGGATGTGGGATGATGCGCCTACGAACCCGGGCAGGCAGGATACTGGCATCGACTTGGTCGCGCAGGATATGGACGGCGAATATTGGGCGATTCAAGCGAAATGCTATTCAAATACGTTGTCGGACAAGGATGTGTCTACGTTTTTCATGGCGTCGATGGCTGATACCCGCTATAAGCATTTCATCATCGCCGACACCGCACCAGCTGTCAGTCATAATCTCGAGAAGTTCATCACGGATCACAAGGACCGTGACATCACGCGCATCGACATGGATTGGATTCGTAGTGCGAACATTGACTGGAGTCCATTTACTGGAGACGCGGCTGATACGCGCAAGGTGTTTGAACCACGTGACTACCAGCGTGAAGCCATCGACGCAATCAAGGCGGAGTTGGAGGGCCATGATCGCGCGTTGGCGGTCATGGCATGCGGCACCGGCAAGACACTGACCTCGCTGCGTCTGGTGGAGGAAATGTGTGCGGGGGGGTAGTGCTATTTCTCGCCCCGTCCATCAGCCTCGTGTCGCAGACCATGCGCGGTTGGATCGACCAGGTGCGTGGCCGCATCAATGCGTATGTCGTGTGTTCTGATGGCAAGGCATCCAAACTCAGGGACGACGAGAGCTATGGCCAGCTGTCTGACATCCCGTATCCCGCAACCACTAACGCGGATACCGTGGCCGCACGCTTCCGTAAGCGCAATGACGCGCTGAACGTAGTATTTTCCACCTACCAGTCCATCGACGTGGTAGCCAAGGCCCAGAAGTTGGGTCTGCCTGACTTCGACTTGATCGTATGCGATGAGGCGCACCGCACCACCGGCGTGGTCAACGGCGAGGGAGCATTCCAGAAAGTCCATGACAATGATTTCATCCACGCCGCCAAACGCGTATACATGACCGCGACCCCACGCATCTACGACACAAGCGCGAAACGTAAGGCTGAGGCCATGAATGCGGTTGCAATCGCCAGCATGGATGACGAGGCGACTTACGGACGTCTGTGCTATACGCTCGGCTTCGGCAAGGCCGTGGAGAAAGGCATCCTGACCGACTACAAGATTGTGGTCATGAACGTCGCCGAGAGTATGCTGCCCGCCACCATGCAGCGGCATCTCGATTCGGCCGTTGAGATTAAGATGGACGACCAAGCTAAGTTCATCGGCATATGGAAGGCCCTGTTCGACCGCACCCATGCGAGTGGCCTCAAGGCAATTGGCCGGCACGCACAGGCCGACATGGGCGACGCGAAGAGATTCCTGCGCCACGCGATTGCGTTCGCGTCGAACATCAAGGCGTCGAAACAGCTCAGCTCGGAATTTCAGAACGTGATTAACGCGTATACTGCCGCGTTGGGCGAGGAGAACGAGAAGGAGCGCGACGCGCTCATGGACAAGGCTGGTAACGTCACGTTCGACGTGGACCATGTGGACGGTGGCATGGACGCCGCGACCCGCGTGGGCAAGCTAGCTAGGCTCGCCGCTGACGACGGTGCATGCCATATCCTGTCGAACGCACGCTGTCTGGCCGAAGGTATCGACGTACCTGCGTTGGATGCGATCATCTACCTGAGCAGCCGCAAGAGTCGTACGGACATCATTCAGTCTGTTGGACGCGTCATGCGTAAGGCACCAGGTAAGGAATACGGTTACATCATCCTGCCGATCTTCGTTCCCCAAAATACCGATCCGACCATATCGTTGGAGAACAGCGAGGCGTACCGAGTCGTATGGCAGGTCGTCAACGCGTTGCGAGGCCATGATGAACGTCTCGAAGCGAAAATCAACGCTGCCGCGCTGGGAGACACGGACGCACTGGGCCACATCGTCGAGGTCGAAATCCTTGATGACAGCCGCGTCAACGAGCGTAAAAGAAAGAATACAGACCACCATATCGGCGAAGGCGACGACCATATCGACGGAGGTTCCGATTCGGGCTCGGAGACTGATGATGAAGACAAGGATGGTGCGACGCAGGGCGAACTGAACATCGACAATCTGCAGGAGCTCGCCCGTTCCATCCAAGCGCAGATCGTGCGTAAATGCGGCACGAAGATGTACTGGGGCGAGTGGACACGCGATGTGGCCGACGTGGCCCGGGCACGCGCCGAGGCCATCGCCCGGCTTATCGGCTCCGGCAGGGCGGCCGACTGTTTTGACAGGTTCCTCCAAGGACTGAAAGACAGTCTGAACTCGAACTACACCGAAACAGAGGCAATCAGCGTGCTCGCTCAGCACGAGATTACCCGCCCGATTTTCACGAGCCTATTCGACAATCCAGAGGTCATCGACAACAACCCGATCGTCAAGGGTATGGACCGCGCGCTTGACGACCTGTACGCGGCTGGACTGGAACGCGCGCTTGCGGATACGAGGCTCGCGGACCTATACGCATCGGTAAGGACCTGCGCCGCGCAGGTCGTGTCCGACCAGGCACGCCAAAACCTCATCAAGGAGATTTACAATGACTTCTTCTCCATTGCGTTCAAGGAGATGGCTGCCGAGCTCGGCATCGTGTACACGCCCGTCGAGGTGGTCGACGCCCAATTGCATATGGTCCAGCGCGCCTTGCAACGCGAATTCGGCATGAGCTTGGGCGACCGGGGCGTGCACGTGCTCGACGGATTCGCCGGCACCGGCACGTACATCTGCCGTCTCATCGAGGACAGGACCCTCATCGACGAGACGGACCTGCCGTACAAGTACGGGCACGACCTGCATTCCAACGAGATCGTGCCGTTGGCGTCGATGATCATGGACGTGAACATCGAACAGTCGTACCATTCCCGCGTGGGCGGCGACTACAGGCCGTTCCCCGGAGCGTTGCTGACGGACACGTTCCAGATGAGCGAGGCCGACGATCCGGTCGATACGACCATGTTCGCGGAGAACACGGAACGCGTCGAACAGCAATTGCGACTGCCGATCAAGGTCATCATCGGCAACCCGCCCTACCGTGCGGGCGACATCGACAACACCGGCAATCAGAACACGAAATACCCGACATTGGACGGGCGTATCGAGGCCACGTACGTGAAGAACAGCGACAAGGTGAACAAAAACTTGTTGTACGACCATTACATCCGCGCGTTTCGTTGGGCGTCCGACAGGATCGGCGACTCCGGCATCGTGTGTTTCGTGTCCAACGGTGGCTGGCTCACCGGTGCGGCCGGCGCCGGTGTACGCCGCTGCTTCAGCCGCGAGTTCAACTCCATCTACGTATACAACCTACGCGGCAACCAGCGCACCCAAGGCGAGGAGTCAAGGCGCGAAGGCGGCAAGATTTTCGCCTCCGGATCCCGGGCCACTATCACGATCACCATGCTGGTGAAGAACCCGGCGTCCGATGAGCATGGTGTCATCCACTACCATGACATCGGCGACTACCTGGACCGTGACGAGAAGCTTCATATCCTTACCGAGGCTGTCGATCACGACCCCGAATGGACGACGCTCAGCCAAGACAGGCACGGCGACTGGCTCGACCACCGCGACGACAGCTACCTGACTTTCATCCCCATGGGCATCCAGGAAGGCGTCAAGAAACTGCCGACCGGACTGTTCTCCATCTGGTCCGCCGGTGTGAAAACGCAACGTGATGCATGGGCTTACAATTTCTCAAAGCCAGCTGTAACAGAATCCATGACGGATACCATCAACTTCTACAACACTTGTCTGGCAAACTATATTGCAGCGGGGAAGGATGCCGATCCGGAACAGTACAGGACGGAATCGCCGTCAATCACATGGACCGATGCCTTCAAAAAAGACTTTCACAATAAAAAGCAGAAACACGCCGATAGCAAAGTAATCCGAGCGGCCGTGTACAGACCATTTTGCAAGCAATACCTCTGGTTCGACCGGCAGACCAATGAAAGGGTTTATCAGCAGCCAAAGCTGTTCCCGTATCGTGGGGCGAAGAATCTGGAAATCATCGTCAGCGAACGAGGAACGTTCATCACTCGCGATGTGCCGGATCTCGAAGTGATGCATCATGGGCAGTGTTTCCCGCTCTACTGGTATGAGGAGGTTGAGTCCGAAGATATCGTCATCGGATACGATACGCTCTTCGGTGACGACCAAGGCACGCTGATATTCGATGAGGGTACCGGCAACGGCGGCAAGCCTCGGTATGCCCGTCGCGATGCGATCACCGACGATGGCCTGAAGGTGTTCCAAGCCGTGTATCCCGAGATACCAAGCATCACCAAGGAAGACATCTTCTACTACGTGTACGGCGTGCTGCATAGCAACGAGTATCGTCGCCGTTTCGCCAACAACCTCGCCAAGGAACTGCCGCGCATCCCGTTGGCGGCGAACTTCCTCGCCTTCCGCGACGCAGGACGTAAACTCGCCAAACTCCATCTCGACTATGAGAAGGTCAAGCCATGGAATGTCACCGAAATAGGCGACTCCGCGAATCCGGGGCGGACGGTGAAGATGGTGTATCCGCGCAAGGTCAAGGATCCCGAGACCGGCAAGAAGGTGCCAGACCTGGCCGTATTGCAGGTGGCTGAGAACCTGACCATCGAGGGCATCCCACCACGTGCCTACGACTATGTGGTGAACGGCAAGACCGCCATCGGCTGGCTGGTCGACCGCTACCAGGTCACGACGGACAAGAAGAGTGGCATCGTCAACGATCCTAACGAGTATTCCGACGATCCGCGCTATATCGTCGACCTGGTGGAGAAGGTCATCCGCGTGAGCGTGGAGACCGTCGACATCATGAACGGCCTGCCGCCGCTCAACGAAAAGAAGGCCAAACCTGACTGCTGGCCCGCTGAGTGGAATAATTGATGTGAGGAACTCGGAGTTCGAAGAGGAGTAACCGCATCGTTTTGTGCCGTCAGACCATAGGACGGTGTTGTGGCAGACGCTGATGAACGCATCTGCCACAACACCCGAGCACTAGTTGCTGAAGTCTACTTCGCCGAGCTTCTCGATGAGCTTCATGTTCTCACTGTAATCGACCGGGCAGGCGATGATATCGACGCCATTGATGGCAGTCAACGCTTCGCGGAGCGTGGGATACAGGTCATCGGCGGACTCGATCACATGGCCTCGCGCACCGAAACTGTGCGCCAGCTCAAGCACATCGGGATTGTCGAAATCAACATGCTCGTATGAGCCGTTGTGGATGTTCATCTTCCACTTGATCAAACCGTACGCCTTGTCTACCCAGACGAGCACCACCGTGCGTGCTCCGACCCGGACCGCAGTTTCAATCTCCTGCACGTTCATCAGGAAACTGCCGTCTCCCATGGCCGCGAGCACCGGTCGTCCGGGATTTTCCAAGGATGCCGCGACCGCGCCTGGCAGAGTCCATGCCATGGTGGACAGGGAGTTGTCGATCACACACGTGTTGGAATAATACGTGGGG
>CAVEVJ010000346.1:0-8119 GCA_963619075.1 Acidaminococcaceae bacterium | reverse complement strand
ACCTTGGATGATCCAGGCAAGAGTACCGAGGAAGGCCCAGGTGGTGGCGAAGGAGCTGAGGTCGGGAGACAGCGTCGAAGCGTTCACCGGCGTGGCCGGCGTGACTCCGCCGCACAGCGCGGCCAGAGACAGCACCGTGAACACGACCGTCAAGCCAAGCGCCGCCATTGCACCGAATGACGTCACCGATCCGATCCATTTGGCTCCCTTGGTGGAGACCCAGGTGGCAAGTGCGAAGATGACCACCTCGCACACGGTGATCCATAGCTGTGAGACTTCTTTGTTCTCACCGAAGAACAGGTAGCTGGCGTAGATGATGACGTTCGGCAGGATCGAAGCGAAGTAGAACAGGTTCACGAACCAATAGCAGAATGCCGTCAGAAACGCCCAACGGCCTCCCATCGAGGTTTTCACCCATTGATAGACGCCTGATTCCGACCCTTTGTTCAGTGCGGTGAACTCAGCCACCACAAGTGTGAACGGCACGAAATACAGGATGGTCGCGATGAAGAACGCCGGTGCCGCGGACAGACCGATCGCGACGTTGTTGTTGATTACGTTCTTGATGCCGAAAACAGCCGACACCGTCATGCCAAGCAACGCTACCTGGCCGATTTTGGCTCTTTGTTCGGAGCTCATGGTTATACGCCTTCTTCCATCAGTTGAATCGGTTGTTGCATTACGGATGTTTTATTTGTTCGGGAAGCTGTAACCTTCGACGGTTACCTGCAACTGCACGGCCTTGGTCGTCGTCAAAGACGTCACCGCGAGCGCTTCGTCGACGTCGGCGACGAGCACGCCTCCCTGCGGTACGCTGACGAACGAGGCTGGCCCGTCAAAGCGTTCACGGTCGGTGAGGTCGCTGTAGCGCCCAACCGCATTGAGCTGTTTCTTATTGGCGATTTTGACGATCAGCTCTCCTTCGAAGGGAGCCAGCACCGTCAGATATCGACGATGCCCCGTCAGGCAATCCGAACTGAGTCCTGCGGCGTCGTCCCACCAATAGGTCAGCGAGTCGCCGATGGAATACGCCACGTCACGCTGCAATGTGGGAGCGATGTCGAGCGCCTGCCCGACACGCATCCATTTCTTGACGGTTCCAAGCTGGCTGTCGAAGTCTTCTCGATTGTCGTACAAATGCATTTCTTCACTCCTCGATATCGGTGATGGCCTGGATGATGTCCGCCGAGCGCAACGGACGAAGGGAAAGATTGAACGAGAATCGTTCGAATCGAATGCGATAGCCGTCAAGCACTTCGGATCCCCATGAATTGGATCCCAGACCGAGCACCGCGTCATTGATGTTCACGGTGACGGTATTGCGCTTGCGCAGATCCGTCACATGCCGGGCCTTGTCGATGTCCTCGCATGTGTACGGCCATGCGGAGAACGAGAACGGGCGTTCCGCCGCATTGCGGGGCCTGGTGACGAGCAGGCCGTCACCGTGCGAGGAGCGGAACGCGACCCACCGCGTATCTTCATGGTTCGCGCAATCCTGCGGTACCACGTATGGGGTGAACATGTCATCCACGGTGGCTTGGTATCGGCCGATGATGTTCGCGGTGAGGGAATCGGGATAGTTCTCACCCGGGCCTCGTCCGTACCATTCAACGGTTCGGCAGTCGCCGCCCATTTCGAAGCTCACGCCGATACGAGGAATGATGTCATGGTAGCTTCCGTAGGGTTCGCCCGAGACGGCAAGGTCAACACGTCCGGAGGGGCGCACCGTATAGGCCATCCTCGTCCTCATGCCGAAGTCATAGACCGGAGGCGCGATGCATTGCTCGACCTCGATGACGACGCCCTCGCCTTCCTGCCGCCATGAGACGTTCCTCGTGGACGTCTGCATGACCTGCATGTTGCGGGGTTTCCACAGCGTATCGAATTCCTGCTGATGATTATCGATAAGCGGTTTCCAGAAACCGATGCGGACGGGCGCGGCCAGCACGTCGCGTCCGCAGGACCGCCAACTCGCCACGTCGCCGGTGGCCAGATCGAAACGAATGGACGTGTCGAGCGTCTCCACAACCAACATGCTGCCGTCTTCATGAGCCTGGACCGACGGACGAAGCGGCGCGGCGAGAGCGGCATGCGGATGGTTGGCGACCGCGAACTGATAGACGCCGATACGGCGCATCGCATCTCCCCATGGCTGTTCTGCCGCAGAGTGCACCGCGACGCACAGCAGCGTCTCCCCCGACTGCGCGGGATGAACGTCCAAATCGAGCTCAACGCTCTGTCCCGGCGCAACGGCTCCGGGAATCAACCTGTTGGAAGCGACCGGCTTGCCGTCTACCATGGTCGTGGCCACGAGCACGACGTCGTCAAGCGAAGCGAACCAACGCTTGTTGCGGACCTTCAGCACACCACTGCCGGCATCGTATTCGACGCCGACCGGGCAGATCACCTGCATATACTCGGTCAGTCCGGGACTGGGCTCCTGCCAGGGGAACACCATACCGTCGATGCAGAAATTTCCGTTGTTGGGATAATCGCCATTGTCTCCGCCGTACATGTCGTAGGCGCGGCCATGCTCATCGACTGCGGCCAGGCCATGATCGCACCATTCCCAGATGAAATGACCCTGAATGGAATCCCAGCGTTCAAAAACCTGCTGGTATTCGCTCAGACCGCCCGGTCCGTTGCCCATGGAATGTCCGTATTCGCAATTGATGCGCGGTTTGGGGCCGGGATGTTCGCCGAAGTCGTTCATCTGGGATACTCGCGAATACATGGTGGAGATCACATCGACGGTATCGGCGTTGCGGTCCTCCTCGTAGTGCACGGGGCGCGCATCCAGTTCCTTGGCCCGCTCATACATGGCACGGATGTTGCAGCCGTATCCTGATTCGTTACCGAGCGACCACATGACCACGCAGGCATGGTTGCGCTCCTGCCTAATCAATCGATCGATGCGATCGACATAGGCGTCTTGCCAGGCGGGGTCATCCGTGATCATGGCGATGTTGCCGATGTTTTCGAAGCCGTGGCTTTCCATATCGGTTTCCGCGACCAGCATGATGCCGTATTCGTCGCACAGTTCGTAGAATCGCGGATCATTCGCGTAGTGGGATGTGCGTACCGCGTTGATGTTGTGGCGCTTCATCATTTCCAGATCGCGACGCATCCGCTCGACGCCGACGGCACGCCCCTTATGATCGTCATGATCATGGCGATTCACACCGTGCATCTTGAAATAGACGCCGTTGAGCAGAATACGGCCGTTCTCAATGGTTACTTCCGACAGTCCCTGACGACGGGAGACGACTTCACCGATGCCGTTTTCGTCTTCGATGCCGATGGTCATCTCGTACAGATAAGGGTCTTCCGGATTCCACAGATGCGCGTCCGCAATGGTCATCACGGCCTCTTCACCGGGAGCGAACGACGTTTCGGCCGCGATCGTCCCGTCAGCGTGGCACAGCCGCCAGTGTATGCGCGAGGTATTCTCGCAAGAAGTCGTCAGGTGCACTTCGGCGTTTTTCCCGTCGACCACATGGGTACGCACATGGAAATCGACCAGATGCGCGAACGGACGTTCCATCAGATACACGTCACGGAAGATGCCAGACGCCCACCACATGTCCTGGTCCTCGATGTAGGTGCCGTCGCAATACTGAAGCACTTTGACGGCAATGAGGTTGTCCCCCTCATGGATAAAGTCCGTGATATCGAATTCGGCGCAAAGACGGGAACCTTTGGTCATGCCCACATACGAGCCATTGACGTAAACCTCGCCATAGCTTTCGATGCCGTCAAACCGCAGAATCTTCCGAGCGCCGTCGGCCGGGGCCGGGATACGCACCATACGCTGATAGACCCCGGTCGGATCCCCGCTCGGAACTCGCGGCTGGTCTACCGGGAAGGGGAATCCTTCATCGGTGTATTGCAGGTTCCCATATCCGTCGATCTGCCACAGGTGCGGCACCTCGACGCCGTCCCAGTCGTCCCTGAACTCGCCGAATACATCGCTCGGAACCGATTTGGGGCCGGGGAACAGGCGGAACCGCCACTGCCCTGAAAGTTCCTGATATCCGCGCGACAGCTCACGACTGTGTGTGGCGGCGAGTTCCTCCGTCTCGTATCCGAAGAAGTAGGCGTGGGGTTCCAGCCTGTTTCTTCCCGTCAAAGAGGGGCTTTCCCAATCGTTATTACATTCCATGAATGCTTCATCTCCTTCGATATTCCAATCGACTTCGATTGGAGGAATCCGATGTTCAAGAACCCCATAGTTCTTGTGCAACCGGTTGCTCTACAAGATAACATCTCTCTTGTCTTTGTGCAACCGGTTGTCTAAACTAAGCGTGTCGCCCGCATACAGCGGAGATTCAAACGGAGGCATATACTGAAGACCGCTTGGAAGGAGCCGGTTATGAGCATCACACGACGCCGTCCCGTCACTTTAGCCGACGTCGCGGCAGAAGCGCATGTGTCACGTTCCACCGCATCACGTGCCCTCAATGATTCGCCACGAATCAGTGAAAAGACCAAACTCCATGTTCGGCAAACGGCGGAACGCATAGGATTCGTTCCGAACGCGCAAGGTCGGGCGCTGGCCATGGGACGCACCGAAACCATAGCCATGATCGTCACCGAACCCATCGAGGAACTGTTCACCGATCCCACCTACAGCGCCTTCCTCGGAGGCATCACCGAACGGCTGACCGAATCCGAATACCTGCCGGTGCTCCTACAAGCCGCGAAGCCGTGCGAACGTTCACGTATACAGCATCATCTTGAACGAGGCGCCTTCGATGCCGTCATCGACATCTCCCCCTACAAGGGCGGCGAAATCCTCGATACCTTACGCACGCTCAATATCCCCGGAGTACTCATAGGACAGACAGGAGACCAGTCCCATGACGGCATATTCTCCACGGTGTTCTCCGACGATATCGAAGGCGCGAGACTGGCCGCGGAAGCCATCTCGGAAAAAGGCCGTCAGCATCCGGTGTGCATTCTGGGACCGGCCGACAACCCCGCATCGACCGATCGACTTCGCGGATACCGCCAGGCTTTGGACGACGATGCACTGCCGGACGAACGCGTATGTTTCGCTCAATGGGATTCGTCAGCCGGATTCGCCTCAATGATGACCCTGCTGGAACGTTTCGATGACATCGATGCTGTATTGGCGGGTTCCGACCGTATTGCCTTGGGAGTGCTGGAGGCCTTGAAGCAACAGGGATTGAACGTGCCCGAGCAGGTGTCCGTCATTGGATTCGACGATCATCCTCTTGCCGCCGACTCGATTCCCGCATTGACCACCATTCACCAGCCGTTGTATGAGGAAGGACAGATTGCCGCCGATCTGGCGATGCGTATGATCGCGGGAGACGAGCCGACGACCGTCGTCAAACATATGACGTTGGTCGAACGCGATTCACTGTGATGACGAATCGTCTACTTCTGACACCACCGAGACGAACGGCCGGCTGACAGGAAAACGCGTCCATTCGTTCGCACGCGTCGAACATGCGAACGAATGGACGCGATGTATAAAGGCGGCTTGCCGTCAGTCGACGTACAGAGCGGACGGATAGGTCATATAGCTGATCTCATCGAGCTGATCGACCGTCACATAACCAGCGGGTGCGTTAAGCACGTCAGGAATGCGATTGACGATAGTGGCGCAGGTATGCTCCACCGTAGCCGGCTTGACCACATGGAATTCGACGTTCGGCTCGCCGGCGATCGCCCAATCGCACATGTCGCCGTCATCGGGACCATACACCTTGCCGATGCAGGCCGTTTCCAACGTGATCCCCTGGTTGGTTTCCGTGGTCACGACCGCGGACATGCCGATGCATTTGCCCGCGGGGACCGTCTCGCCCATAGTGGCGCTGTACATGTCTTCGTCGCTGAAATACGGCACGCTCTTCTGGGTTTGGCTTTTGATGGTCAGGCCCAGTTTCTGCGCGAGAGACTCGTTGGAATTCCAGACATAGGAAGGCACGACCGTTTCAGGATGGGCCAGTTCGGCCTCAAATTCATCAGCGGTCAGACCGACACCGTGCGCCTTTGCGAGCGCCAGACCGTAATCCTCGACGTTGTAGCTGACCTCGCCGGTGATCTTTGTAATGGAATGACAACCAGCCGCGACTTGGGCCACCATATTGATCCAGAAAATATCCTGCATGCCGGAGCCAACCATCGTGGCGCCTGTGCTCTTGGCAAGGGCGTCAAGGCGATTAGTGACGCCAGGTGCCGTGGTCCACGGATAGATGGCTTCCTCGCAGGTGGTGATGACGCTAACGCCATGACTCAGGCACTGCTCACACATCTTCTCGATTTCGGAAGTGAAACTGAACAGCGTAACAACCGCGATATCGGCATCGCATTCGTCCAGGACGGCTTCGGCGTCGGAACGAATCGGCACGTTGAGAGGGCCGACTCCCGCGAATTCGCCGACATCCATGCCGACCACATCGGGGTTCACATCAATGGCCCCAACGATCTGCATACCGTTCTCCACCATGTAGCGAACCGTGTATTTCGCCATCTTCCCGCAACCGAATTGAATGGCCTTAATGGGTTGCATGACACACTCCTTCGTATGTTGAATCGATTCGGCTCAACTTCGAGCCAGTTCTCATTCTTCCACCGACAATGTCGATTACGCAAGGCGCCACACCGTATGAAACAACCTGCTATAAAAGAAAATCGCCCACCTTATCCGCAAACGGGGTTCATCGAACCATCTGCGGATAAGGTGGGCGGCGCTACGTTCTCCGTCTACTTCATCAGATTACGCAGAACGTACTGGAGAATACCTCCATTGCGGTAGTAGTCCGCTTCACCCGGGGTATCGATGCGCACGATCGCATCGAACTCGGTTTTGGAACCATCCTCATGGGTGGCGGTGACGTGGACAGTCTTCGGGGTGGAGCCGTTGTTGAGCTCATCAACGCCGGAGATGTCATAGGTTTCCGTACCGTTGAGACCAAGGCTCTCATAGGATTCGCCTGCGGGGAACTGCAACGGCAGCACACCCATGCCGATCAGGTTGGAACGGTGGATACGTTCGAAGCTTTCGGTGATGACCGCCTTGACTCCAAGCATGACGGTGCCCTTGGCCGCCCAGTCGCGCGAGGAGCCGGTGCCGTATTCCTTGCCTGCGAGCACGACCAGCGGCACATCGTTCTCAATGTAGTCGCGGGACGCTTCAAAGATCGTGGTCGGCTTCTTGGTCAGGAAGTCGTAGGTGAAACCGCCCGGCGTGACCTCCTCGCCCACGGAGGCGAGCAGCTGGTTGCGCAGACGAATGTTACCGAAAGTACCGCGGACCATGACCTCGTGGTTGCCTCGACGGGAACCGTAGGAGTTGAAGTTCTTCGGTTCGACGCCACGGTCGGTCAGATACTTGCCGGCCGGGCTGGCGGCCTTGAACGCGCCTGCCGGAGAGATGTGGTCGGTCGTCACGGAATCGCCGAGCAGGGCGAGAACGCGGGCGCCATGAATGTCCTCGACCGGATCGGGAACGGCCTTCATGCCATCGAAGAAGGTCTGCTTGCGCACGTAGGTGGAATACTCATCCCATGCGAACAGATCGCCTTCCGGAACATCGAGTCCCTTCCAACGATGGTCTCCTTCGAACACGGAGGCATAATCCTTCAGGAACATCTCACGGCTGACGGTGCCGTCGACCACTGCGGCCACCTCATCATTGGTGGGCCAGATATCCTTCAGATACACGTCATTGCCGGCTTCGTCCTTGCCGAGCGGCTGGGTTTCGAAATCGAAATCCATGGTGCCGGCGAGAGCGTAGGCGATGACCAGCGGCGGGGACGCCAGATAGTTCATCTTGACGTCCGGGCTGATGCGTCCTTCGAAGTTGCGGTTGCCCGACAGCACGGACGTGACGGTCAGGTCGTTTGCGTTGATCGCTTCGGAGATTTCCGGCAGCAGCGGACCGGAGTTGCCGATGCAGGTGGCGCAGCCGAAACCAACCAGCTGGTAGCCGAGCGCATCGAGATCATCCTGCAGTCCGGCGGCCTTCAGATAGTCGGCGACCACCTGCGATCCCGGTGCGAGCGAGGTCTTGACCCACGGCTTCGGCTTGAGGCCCTTGGCATGCGCATTGCGGGCGATCAAGCCGGCGGCGATCATGACGGACGGG
>CAVEVJ010000345.1:0-3507 GCA_963619075.1 Acidaminococcaceae bacterium | reverse complement strand
GCGATTCCGCCGATGGCGCAGGGCCTGATTCTTTCGATCGTCGGCGCGATTCCGATGGCCGCATTCGGCATTCTCCCGCAGGCCATCGTTGCGAACATCGCCGACGCGAGTTCGAAGACCACAGGCCAGGACCGCCAGGGTATGTTCTATGCGGCCCGCACGTTCGCGATGAAGATGGGCCAGTCCGTCGCGATGCTGCTGTTCACCGGTGTGAGCACGATCGGCATGGCTTCGGGCACGGGCTACCGCATCGCGGCCTGTTGCGCCGCGATATTGTGCGCCATCGGTGGCGTGGTGTTCGCGTTCTACAACGAACGCAAGGTGCTTGACGTGCTCGAATCCTGAGCGGTGCCGTATATCCGCTGTGCCGCCGCCCGCGCAGCCGCCGCTACTGTCGAGTGGAGGCGCGGCGGGCCAGTGTGGGCTTGATCAATGTGGTGGCGTGCACATGTGCGTTGGCGTCGCCCATATGGTCGAGCATCTGGGTCATGGCCTTGCGTCCGATGTCGGTGGCATTGGCGGACACACTGGTTAGCGGAAGCGTGCCGAGGGGCTTGATCTGCGCTTCCTCGCATGCGATCACGCCGATGTCTTCAGGTACGTGCACGCCTTGTTCGAGCAGTGCGTTGATGACGCCCACGCCCAGCGGCGTGTCGACGGCGATGATGCCGTCCGGCCGTTCCTCTTCGGCGAGCGCTGCGATCGCCAGCCCCGATTCGTAGCCGTCTTCGATATATAGTCCGCCGGAATCCACCACTTCCGCGGTGACCTGCGTGCCGCCGCGTGTGGCCAGCATTACGGCTTTCTGTACGCCGAGCTGCCTGTCCTGCACCGATTCGTAGTCGAAGGAGTGCGCCAGGAACGCGAGTTTCGTGCATCCGGTGCGGATGAGTTCCTCGGCTGCGATCTGCCCGGCCGCCACGTTGTCGGTCATTACGGAGCAGACCGGATCGGCGGCGCGTGGGTTCGTGTGGTCGATGAGGATGATCGGGATTCCCGCGTCGCGTACGGCGGCCACGTCTTCCGGCGAATCCTCCACGGTGCTCAGAATGATGCCGGTCACGTTCATGCTGATCAGCAGCCGTATCATGTCGCTTTGCCGTTGCTTGTCGGACAGCGCGTTGAGTCCGATGAGCTGCATGCCGTGGTCTTCGCATACCTCCTGCGCGCCTTCGAAGATCGACGTGAACAGCGAATGTTCGATGTCGGTCATGATGAAGCCGATGACCGGGGTGGTGTTGGTTGCGGGAATCTGCCCGCTGCTGTGCTTCGGCACGTATCCGAGCTCGGTGATTGCGCGGCTGATTTTCGTTTTCAGTGTTTCCGAGACGCGTTCCGGATAGTTGAGATAGTTGGAGACGGTGCCGATGGAGACGCCCGCGTGCTTGGCGATGTCGGAAACGCCTATTTTTTTGTTGTCTGGCATGTGGGCTCCTTTGGCTTGCGTTCGATGAGACGGGTTTTTGATGGCTTTCAATGAAATATTAGTAGAAGATTGTCGTTTTTGTTTTGAAAGCTTCAACACGCCGATTGAAAACTAGATTGAAAATTTTAAAACAAGGATTTATCCTTGAGCCTGTCAAAGAAGAAATATCTAGTAACAGCGGGGTTCTTGGATACTTTGAATCTCGTTGAATATTTCAAAAGAAGGAAAAGGGAAATGAACGCTGCAGCTCAGAAAAAGGAAGGAATCGGCGGATATATGCCGCTCGCCGTTGCCGCAGGCATCGGTTCCATGCTCGGATCGGGCATCATCGTGGGCCTGTCCGCAACCATCACCGTCTGGCAGAACGGCCTCGGCCTCGACACCACGCAGGTCGGCCTGCTTTCCGGCATCCTGACCTTCGCCATCGCGTTCGGCTCGCTGTTCGGCGGCCGTCTGGCCGATAAGATCGGCCGCGTGCTGGTGTTCAACTGGATCAATCTGCTGTACGCGGTCGGTGCCGCCATCTGCGTGTTCGCGCCGGACTTCACCGTGCTGCTCATCGGTCTGATCATCGCAGGCGTTGCTTCGGGCGCGGATCTGCCGATCTCCATGACCATCGTTTCCCACGACGCCCCGAACGACAAGGTGGCCGCACAGCTCGTCTCCACCACCCAGGTCTTCTGGCAGGTAGGTGTGTTCATCTCCTTCATCTGCGCGTTCCTCGTATCCACCATGGAAGGTGCGATGGGTGGCCGCGTGGTCTTCGCCATCCTCGCCGTGTTCGCCGTCATCGCTTGGCTGTGGCGCCTGCTTTCCCCGACTTTCCGCCGCTTCCATGAGGAAGCCGACGCACGTGACGCCGCCGCGGGCCATGTCGTCACCGCCACCGAGAAGGTCTCCGTCACCAAGATGCTGTTCGCCGGCACCGAAAACAGCAAGATGCTGCTCGGCTTCTTCCTGGCCATCACCGTCTTCTACTGCGGTTGGAACCTGCTGGCCAACACCTGGGGCCAGTTCCAGACCTACATGCTGGTGCAGGCCAACGCATCCCAGTCCCTGGCCACCGGTCTGGGCATCATCCTGAACTTCATCACCCTCGCGCTGAACATCGCCTTCGCTTCCATCGCGGGCGGCAAGTACCGCAACAAGCTGTTCTTCGTGGGCATGGGCATCTCCATCGTGGCCATGGTCTGCCTGGCTCTGGGCGGCACCAACATGTGGGTCATCTTCGGCGCCACCGCCCTGATGAACCTCGGTGGTCCGTTCGCCGGCGAGGCCATGTACAAGGTGTGGACCCAGGAATCCTTCCCGATCGAGATCCGTGCCTCCATCCAGGGCTTCATCAACGGCTTCTCCCGACTGCTGTGCGGCCTGTTCGCGCTGGTCACCCCGGCCCTCGTGCTGCCTTCCACCATCAAGACCACCATGTGGTGCTTCGTGGGCGTGGTCGTGCTCGAACTGGTCGCCGGCTCGATCATGATCTCCAAGCAGAACAAGTACGGCACCGACGAGGAGCGCCAGCTCAAGGAAGCTTCCGTCGAAGCATGATGCGATGCGGGGCGTCTTTCTTCTGAAGGAAGACGCCCCGCCCTCGATAATCCGGCATCGGTTAGCCGATAACAAAGGAGTTATGAAAATCATGGAAACGCAAGTGATCAAGCCGATTGCGGCGGGTGACCTGCATATCACGCGATTCACCATCGAACATTTTCCCGGAGACGCGCTCGGCATTCCGACCGCCACCCCGCGCATGAACTGGACCTATTCGCGTACCGTTCCGGACGGCTCCCAGATTCTGCTGAAGATCAGCCGCCGCGTTCCGGGCGCGCAGGCCAAGGAGGAATACACCTACCTTCCTCCGGAGAACAACGTGCTTGTGCCCTGGCAGTTCACTCCGCTCGTCTCTCGTGAGGAGGTGTTCGCCACCGTACAGCTCGTCTCCGCCGCGCACAAGCCGTTGAGCGAGCCCAGCGCCACCCTGCATTTCGAAGCCGGTCTCATGCAGGAATACGAGCATGTCGCGGATTTCGTCGGACCGTCCTGGGCGGAGCCGGAAACCGACCATCGTCACCTGCCGTTAG
>CAVEVJ010000344.1:0-5360 GCA_963619075.1 Acidaminococcaceae bacterium | reverse complement strand
CGTCTTCCGGGCGTGCCGTCACGTTGCGCCAATCGTTCAGATCGACGCTTGCCTGACGCGGTGCGCGCGGGGATGGCAGCGCCTTGATCAGCGTGGCTTCGTTCGACGCGTGATCTTCCGCTTCCTGCGATTCGCCCTGTTCGTCCGTCTTGGCGTCGGCCATGGCTTCGGCGCGAAGTGCCTTGATATCGATTGGTTCGGCTCCCAAGCCGCCGGTCAGGTCCACGTCGAGTGGTGCTGTAACGGCTTCCTTACGGGATTCACGAGTGGCCAGATCAAGCAGTTTCACTGCGATTTCGGCGGTCGAATAGGTTTTCAGACCGTGACGCTCCACCACTGCGACCAGCGGATCGTTGCCGCCCATCAGACCGGTGCCGCGCACCCAGCCGATCTTCGGATGTGCGAAGGTCACGCGGGAGGACCACGTCTTTTCGGCGCGGGCGCGGTTCACAATCGCGTCGAATGCGCTCTTCACCTCGCCGTACGCGCCGTCGCCGCCGAAGATGCCGCGATTCGGAGAGCCCGGCAGAATCACATGCAGCCTGTGCTGCACATCGGTGTCGGCTCCGATATTGGCAAGGCCTGCGATCGCGCGTTCCACGCCCCACAGCATGAGTCGCGCCTGCGATTCGAACAGTTCGCCGGAGTCCGCCAGCGTGCCGCGCACCGGAGGGGCCGCGAACGGGAAGAACAAGGTCGGCTCATATGCGGGCTTGAGGACTGTAGTGGTGGCGCCGGAGGTCTTCCTCTGCTCGTTGCCCACCCACTGTACGAGCGCGTCCACATCGCGGTAGCTGGAAAGGTTCGCCGGAACGAGCCACAGTTTCGCACCGGCCGAAGCGTGCTCGCGATAGCTTTGCTTGGCCCATGCCTTCACGCTCGGCTTGAAGCTGTGCGACGTGGCGATCACGGTGGCGCCGCCTGCCAGCAGACCATTGACCACCTGCGCGGCGATGGAATTCGGCGCAACGCCTGTCACTACGGCCACATCTCCCGCGAATCGGGTTGATGCGGACGATTCCTCCGCCTGTTCCAGCGCTTCGGCCGCGATTTTGCGGAACGCGGCGGCGAGATCGACGTTATTGCCTTCGATCTTGCCGGCATACCAGGTCGCCTCATCGGAAACGGCCTTGCCCAGTCCGGCGAAGCTGCCGTTCAACTCGGCCTGGCCATAGTAGGCACGGGCGAGGTCCTCCCTTGCGGAGGCCCAACGGTCGTCGAACAGGATGGCCTTGCGCTCGTCGAAACGGGGTTCCACCTGCTTGGGCCAGTCGGAGCCGAGTTCGGCTTCGACCGCGGCCACCACGGCCTCATTGACCGCATCCGCGTCGGTTTCCCGTACAGGAGCCGTCACGCCCAGCTGATTCAGCACGAAACGTGCGGTCGATGCAAGCACGCCGTCCGCACCGGTCACCTTGGCCGCGAATTCGTTCAGCGCGGCGGAATCGACGACCGCGCCGCCTGAGGAACCGCCCGCGTTCGGCATGGAAACGGCAACACCCTTTGCGGAGGCCACCTTTTGCACGACGGCATCGATCAGTGAGTTGGCCTGTGCAACGTTGGAAACCGCATCGGATTGCAGCGAAGCCAGGTCGCCGCCGCGGGAGCTGGCGCCTTCGCGGGTTTCGAGCACCAGGGCGGCCACCACATGCGCGGCCCACCCTTCGCCCAACTGCCAGACATCGGTGACGCGCTTGTTGATCTGCGCGGGTTTCACGCCGGCCGCACCGAACATGCCCCGAATACGGTCGCGTACGATGTCGGCGAGCACCGGCCCGAAGGCCTTGTAGTTCGGCGCGACCTTGTTCACCAGCGAGCTCAGCGCGCTCACTGTGGCTTCGGCGGCACCGTCCACGGATGCCACGCCCAGTTCGGAGCTGATGTCCATGAGCAGCTGGTTGCGTCGGGACGAGACACCGTTGGTCAAGGTGTCGGTGGTATCGGACGCGCCGATCTGCTCCGGCCTCACCTTGGCCGAATAAGCCAGCAGCATGGCGATCGCGTCGGATGCCCTGAACGCGATATCGTCGACGGCAGCGCCGGACGGAGCACCTGAGGAAGCCGGCTGAGCTGCGGGCACAGGTTCCACGGCTGGCGCAGCGGAAGCGGCGGATTCAACAGAAGCGGCACCTGAAGTCGCCTCAACCGCCGGAACCGCGACGGAATCGTCGGCAGCATCGTCGGGAACGAGCGAATCGGTATCGGTCATGTATACGCGGCCCTCATCGCGGCCAACGTTGTAAACCGTCACGTCGCAACCCGAGAACTGCGGCAATCGCAAGGTCTTGGCACCAAGATTGGCGAGCGTCGGAGCGTTGCCGAGACCGACCTCGACATACTCCTCAACGCCGCATCCGCCCTGTTCCGCGGAGGAGAACAGCAAGGCCTGGGTTTCGATCCAACGTACCGGGGATGCGAACTGCCAGGACAGCAGTTCGGTGAGCAGCAGCCTGCCGAGCTTCTGGTCGTCTTCGGCGTACGAATCCCATATCTTCGCATCGTCCAGCGCCTGTTCGATGCGTTCGGACGGCACGACTTCGAGGATCTTCGCGGCGAATTCCTTCGTCATCTCGAACGGAACCGCCACAAGGTTCGGAATGTAGCGTCCTTCCAAACGGCCACGGTAATCGATGTATTCAGGAAGCAGCGCATCGAGCTTGTCGCGGAATTCCGGCACTCCCTTGCGCAGCAACGTGGAATGGAACGGCACATCGATGCCCGGAACGAGCATGAACGCCGGCTTGCCGCCGTACTGGGCCGCACGACGGGCGGAATCGGCCTGCAACGCCTTCAGTCCCGCGATGGTTCCGGCCACCGCGTACTGCTGCCCGGCCAGATTGTAGTTCACGATCTGCAGGAATTCGCCGGATTCCCTGGCCACGGATTCCACGTATTCGCGTACGCCGTCATCCCCCACGCCGAACTGGTTCGGACGCAGCGCGCCCATACGGTAGTTCGAACGGCCATGCTCGTCTCGTTCGATGAGATGGTGCATGGTGGAACCGCGGTGGAACACGAGTTCAAGCACGGTTTCGAGCGGAATCACGTCGGCGAAGGAGCTGAGCGCGTTGTATTCGCCCAGCGAATGGCCGGCGAAGTAGGCGGGCCAGATGTCCGCTCCGGCTTCGCGTAGACGTGCGGTCTGCGCGAAGGCCACGGTGGCGAGCGCCACCTGCGTGAACTGGGTGAGGTTGAGCAGGCCTTCCGGATGGCGGTAGGTCACGCCGTTGGCTGTCAGTTCCTTGGGGTTGTCCCGCACGACGGCGAGGATCGAGAATCCGAGTTTGCTGCGGGTAAGACGGTCGGCACGCTCCCACACGTCTCGCGCGGCGGCGGATTTGGCGCGCTCGTCGAGCACCATGCCCTGCTGCTGAATGCCTTGGCCCGGGTAGACGAACGCGGTTTTCGGCGCGCGGACGATCGCGGTTGCGCGCGATACGATCTGTCCGTCGATGCGGCTGGTCACTTCCAGAACCATACCGGCGTGCGCCACGCGGCCGACTCGTTCGACCGAGATTTCCACCTGGTCGCCGAGCTGCACCATGCCGTACATGTTGTAGGTCCATCCGGCTATCTCATAGTGCGCGCCCTTGGCATCGGTCGCCTGCACGGCATGCTGAGCCGTTGCGGACAGCCACATGCCGTGCACCAACGGAGCCTCAAGTCCCGAGACCGCCGCGCCCCTGTGGGAGGTGTGGATGGGGTTGAAGTCGCCGGAGGTGCGGGCGAACGCGGTCATTTCGTTCGGTGCCGTCACCTTGATTCGGCGCAGCAGGCGTCGGGGCGTGCCTTCGATTTCGCTTTCGATGCCGCCGTAGTCCGGCGCTTGCGGTGGCAGCGCATCGGAGTAGGCGCGGCCGCGAATCGCGAATCGTTCCGTTTCGACGGCCAGCAGTGCGCCGTCCTGAGTGCGGTGCTCCACATGGATGGTCACGACGCGTCCGGAAGCGGATTCGAAGTAGTCTTCCGCCCAGCTGGTGAGATTGATCCTTTCGCCGGTGTGCTCGAGCAGTTCGCTTTCGCTTGTTTCGAGGCGCACGAGATGGTCGAGGTGCACCGCGTTGAGCAGGCCTTCGATCACCGGGAAACCGTTCACGTACACGGATCCGAGTGCCGCGTAGATCGCCGGCCATGCCGGTCCCACGAGCGCGTCCGGCGCGATGTGCGAAGGCACGAGCTCGTCCGGCAACGCGCCTCCTGTGGCGGCCTCATGGTCGAATCCCAGATTGGCCGACAGCGTGTAGCTGGCGTGCGCTTCGCCAAACGGACGTTCGTCGGCGCTGTTCGCATCCTGTGCCGGTTCGATGACCGGCATTTCGGTGAGCCTGTCTCCCGTGATCGCGGTGTTGCCGATGCCTGCGGTGGCGGCCAGCATGCGGTATACGTGTTCCGGCAGTCGATCGCGGTCCACCACCGGGAACAGTCCGGCCTTGCTTGCGTCCACGTTCAGCGGGATGACGATGTCGCGCACGGCATGCTTTGATGCGCCGCCGTCGGGATCGTCGTCCCAGAAGGTATCGAGGTGGATGTCGAGATCGTAGCGTTCGACGCTTCCCTCATCCGATATCTTGCGGATTTCGTAATGTTCGTCCGACAGGTCGGTGCCGTATGCGGGGTTGGCCATGAGATGGCCCACCCACGAGATGTTCGGCGATTTGCGGATGAACTCCTCGGCATTGACAGCCGAACCGAGCTGCGCGAACGCGGTCTCATTCACACTGCCGTCGGCATCGTCGTTCATATCAACGTCCGCAATGCGGTCGATCATCGCGTGTTCGAATCGTCCGAGAATGTCGGCGATCGGCTCGTCTACGGTGGTGATGCCGGCAACGGAAATCGGCCCGGGAATGATGCGCACGGAATCCGCGGAATATCGGGAATCCTCGGACTGCCATAGCTGGTCCTGGCCCCACCAGCGCAGCAGGTCGTTGTCGATCACCGGCACGAACGGCATCGGCTTGGGGTATTCGCGCACGAGCGTCGGGAACCAGGCCTCGTCCATCGGGGTGACGGTCAGTTCACCGGCCTGAGGATAGGCTTCGGCCAGTTTTTCGATCGCCGCGTTCGGATCGGATTCGACGCTGGCCCTGGACACGAACAACGATGCGAATTCGCCGCTCTCGTGTTCCCTGACACGCGCTTCGATACGCTGCAGCAGATGCAGGAAGCGGTCGGCGTAGGTTTCGTCCGCCCACGGGAACGCGAGATCGGCGAATCGCTGCGCCCACTGCAGGTAGCTCATGGTTTTCAGATCGCCGAAGTACGGCTTGGCCGTGGCGTTGAGCGCTTCGATGATCTCCTCACGGCGGCTTTCCAGCTCCTCCGGATGCTTCATCACGCGCACCAGCAGACGGCCGCAC
>CAVEVJ010000343.1:0-11537 GCA_963619075.1 Acidaminococcaceae bacterium | reverse complement strand
CAATTATGTGCCCAATCAGAACGCAAGAAGCCTGGTCACCAAACAGTCCAAACTGGTGGCGCTCATCGTGCCGGATATCGAGAATCTGTTCTTCGCGGCGCTCGCCAAATGCATGGAAGACGAATGCGCGGCGCAGGGCTATTCGCTGATCATCGCCAATTCCGATGATTCCCGTATGGCCGAGCATAATCTGTTGCAACGCCTAACATCCCGCGGAGTGGATGGCGTCATGCTCATTCCCGCGAGAGAATCCTGCTCCGATGGCATTGGCGCGGGATTGCAGGCCGACGTACAGGCCGTCACGTGCCCGGTGGTGCTTATAGACCGTTTGACGCAGTGCGGCTGGTGTGATGCGGTCGGTTTCAACAATTATCTCGGTGGCCGCTTGGCCGCGCAGTATCTGCTGGAGCACGGGTGCGAGCGCGTCGGGTTGATTACGGGAGATGTCGCGGAGTCGAGCGCGGCGGAGCGTCGCAATGGATTCGTGGACGCGCTCGAACAGGCCGGGGTGCCGTTCGATCCGGCTTTGTGCGTTGAAGGCGATTACCGTTTTGAGGGCGGTTACAATGCGTCGGATCGGATCATTGACGGTGGTGCCACGGCCGTGTTCTGCTGCAATGATGTTATGGCGCTCGGTTTTTGCCAGCGATTGGCGGAACGTGGTTTGACCGCCACCGACGATATGCGGGTGATCGGTTACGACAATATTCTGAAGCGATTCGGGCTTGATTGGCGTATGACCACCGTCGAGCAGAATGTTGCGGATTTGGCCGGCGTGTGCTGGCGGATGCTTTCGGAGCGTATTGAAGATTCTCTTCATAAGGGTTCCGATAGTGCGGGGAAGAGTGCGGGGAAGTCCGCGACGAGCGGGCGCCCATGGTTGGCGAATCCACGCGTTGAGGTTTTGACTCCTAAATTGGTGCAGTCGTCCGCTCTGTGACGAGTTGGGTGGGTACGTGAACGTAGGCAGACGGCTGGATTTGGGTGGCTCAATTTAGCTGAATAAGTGCGTTTGACACGGACTTGACTGATTGCTTCGCAGTGCGATAAAAATCGCGACACGCTGATAGGGGTGTGTTTGACGAACTTGATAAAACGCTTTACCATAATTTCCGGTAACGCCACGAGTATTGAATGAGGACGAAATCGTGGTGGACATTCATCGTTCCGTCAATGAGGAAAGGTACGACAATGAAAAAGTTGATTCTCGATCTCGACACCGGCGTCGACGACGCACTGGCCATCTCGTATGCGCTGGGAAGCCCCGAAGTCGAACTGATCGGCATCACCGGCACGTACGGCAACGTGCTCGTAGAGCAGGGCGTGCGCAACGCGCTGGCCGTAACCGACCTGCTGGGTCATCCGGAAGTCAAGGTATATCAGGGCCTGCCGCACTCCAGCACCACGGACGGCTTCGAAGTGCTGCCCGTTTCCGCGTTCATCCACGGCGTCAACGGCATCGGAGACGTGGAGATCCCCGACTCGAACCGATCCGTGGAAACCGAATCCGCGGTCGACTTCATCATCGACGCGGTCAAGACCTACGGCAAGGACCTTATCTACGTGCCGACCGGCCCCATGACCAACATCCAGGCCGCGCTCAAGAAAGCGCCGGAAATCAAGGACGAGATCGGCCAAGTCGTACTCATGGGCGGCGCGCTGACCGTTCCAGGCAACTGCAACGCCTGCATGGAAGCCAACATCTCCCAGGATCCGGAAGCGGCCGACTATCTGTTCCGTTCCGGCACCCCGACCACCATGATCGGCCTCGACGTAACCCTGCAGACCCTGCTCACCTACAAGGAAACCCAGCAGTGGCGAGACCTCGGCACCAAGGCCGGCGCATTCCTGGCCGACATGACCGACTTCTACATCAAGGCCTATGAGACCACGTCCCCCCACCTGGGCGGTTGCGGCCTGCACGATCCGCTCGCGGTGGGCGTGGCGGTCGATCCGACGCTCGTGACCACCATCGACATCAACATGAAGGTCGACGTCGAAGGCCCGACCCGCGGACGCACCATCGGCGACGAAACGCGCCTGAACGATCCGAACAAGACCATGAAGGTGGCCGTCGGAGTCGACGTGCCACGCTTCCTCAACGAATTCATGACCCGTATCTCCGGCCTGGCAGCCAAGGCGGAGTGAAGAGAGTAAGTCGAGACAGGAAAATCCACTATGACTGAAGCTACTGAAGCTACCGAAAACGTATCCGGAACCGCACCCGAAAACGACGGCATCAGCAACAGAACGGCCATCCGTGCGCTGATTCCGCTGCTCATCACATTCGTGCTCGGCACCCTGTGCCTGCAGGGATTCAACCTCGTATTCCAGCAGGTCGGCGCCGACGTCGGCGCTCCGGAGCAGGCATCGCTGATCACCGCATTCCCGAGCATCGTGCTCGGCATCGTCTGCTTCATCTACGGCTCCCTGGGCGATTTCGTGTCCCTGCGTAAGCTGGTGACCGTCGGATTGATCACGTTGTTCGTCGGATCCGTATTCGGATTCGTCTGCAACTTCTTCTTCACGGCGAACCTGTGGACCGTGATCATCGCACGTGTGATCCAGACCGCGGGCGAGCAGGTGGCCGGATCCGCCTTCCTTGTGGTGGCCACCAAATATCTGCGCAACGATCTGAAGGTCATCTTCTTCGGCCTGTTCACCGCCGCATACCAGCTGTCCGCATCCATCGGCGTGTTCGCGGCGGGTGCGCTCAGCGCCATCGCATGGCAGTACCTGTTCCTGATTCCTGCAGTGACCATCTTCTTCCTGCCCGTGCTGCTCAAGACCCTGCCAGCCAAGGGCGGCAACGGCAAGAAGATCGACGTCCTCGGTTTCGTGATCTTCGGCCTGGCGACCGCGTTCCTCACCCTGTTCTTCTCGTATGAGGCATGGTGGATGCTGGGCGTTTCCGCAGCGCTGTTCGTGCTGTTCGCCGTGTACATCAACAAGGCTTCCAATCCGTTCATCACCCCGGCGTTCTTCAAGAACCCCCGCTGGCGTCGCGCGATCAGCCTGATCTTCTTCTTCTACTTCACGAACTACGCGCTTTCCCCGATCTACAACGTCATCGGCACCAACCTCTACGGCATGACCACCACGCAGGTTTCGAAGTACCTGGTGTGGGCCTACCTGGTCGCGGCCGTCACAGGCACCTGCTCCGGCTGGATCGTCGGCAAGATCGGCATCAAGAAGGCGCTCGTGTTCGCCGCCGAACTCATGTTCGTCGGCTGGGTCGGCGCCGCGTTCAGCGTGAACTACGGCTTCCTCACCCTTACGCTGTTCGCCTGCGTGTACTACGCGGGATGCGGCATGATGTACTCTCCGGTCGTCTCCACGGTTCTGGGAACCCTCGAAAAGGACGAATCCGGCCGTGGCGTCGGCATGAACGATCTGATCATGAACGTTTCCCCATCCATCGGCATCGCAATCATGGGCAAGTTGCTGAGCTCGGACTATCTGGTTGATTCCGCTCACGTGGTGGGCCGTACCGGTGCCATTGCGGGCTATTCCAACCTGCTGCTCATCGGAGCGGTGATGGTGCTGATCGGCCTGCTCGCGTTCTACATGCTCAAGAGGCGTGTCTACGAAGGCAACCACGCGTTGGAAAAAAGAACAAAGAAAAGCAACAAGCAGGCGGCCTGATACAGGCAGCTTGATTTCAACGGCCTGATTTCAGTGGCCTGATCTAAGGAGGAAAAATGAGTTCAGCCGAAGCGCTCGCCGCATTGGACCGCATCCACGGAACGGTGTCGGTAATCGGTTCCATGAACGCGGATTACACCGTGACCACGCAGCGACTTCCCGGCCCGGGTGAGACCATCACCGGAGGTCCGCTTCAGCTGCTGCCTGGCGGAAAGTCCGGCAATCAGGCCGCTGCGGCCGCTCGCATCGGTGCCAGCGTGCAGATGTTCGGTGCTGTCGGGTCCGATTCGAACGCCGACTTCCTGCTGGGAGCGCTCGGTGAGGCGGGAGTGAACACCTCGAACGTTCGCCGCGTGCTCGGCCCATCCGGCACCACGGTGATTACCGTGGACGCTGCCGGCGAGAACACGATCGTGTATTCGCCGGGTTCCAACGCGCAGGTGACCGTCGATTATGTGGAATCCATGCGCGATGCGTTGGTGCGTTCCTCGGTACTCGGATTGTGCCTGGAAAGCCCGATCGAAACCGTTACGTGTGCCGCGCGCATCTGCCATGAGGCCGGTGTGAAGGTGCTGCTCAACAATTCCCCGTTCAATCCGTCGCTGCCGGCCGAATTGGTGGAAGCCGCCGATATTCTGCTTGTCAACGAGCACGAGATGGCCCAGTTGCTCGGCATCGACGAGCCGGAAAACGATGATTGGGATGCTTTCGACTGGAACAACGCGTTGGACAAGCTGCGTTCCTTCGGTTTCGAGCAGGCCATCGTCACCTTGGGTGGGGACGGTTCCGTGGTGCTCGACGCTACCGAAAGCGAGCCGATCCACCGCATCGCTCCGGTTCGTGTGAAGGCCGTCGATACCACCGGTTGCGGTGATTCCTTCATGGGTACCGTGCTTGCCGGACTTGCTTCCGGAATGGCGTTGGCCGAGGCCGCTGAACTCGCGTCGTACGTTTCCGCGTATGCCGCCACCGGTTATGGTGCGCAAGCTTCGTACGGGAACGCGGCGCAGATCCGTGAGGCGTTCTCCAAGTAAGTCGCGATTTGTTTGATTGCGATGTTCTGAAAATCGTGATTGCGGCTGTGGACGTACGGCCGCAATCGCAACCATATATCTCTCCGAAAATAAAAATCCCGCGAAACTGCAGAGAATCGCGGGATTTTTTATATAAAAACGTATATCAGGCGTACAGATTACGAGTACGCATATCTTCCGGCAGACCGTTCAGCAATGTGGAGACGGAACCGGACTCGAAAACGGAACGGATACCGGCAGCCAGCAGTGGAGCCACGGACAGCACGGTCATGTTCGGCAGACGCTTTTCTTCCGGAATCGGAACGGTGTCGGTAAGCACGATCTCCTTCGCGCCGCAGTCCTTCAGGCGCTGCACGGCCGGACCGGAAAGCAGACCATGGGTGGCCACAAGCGTTACCGACTTCGCGCCGGCGTTGCGCAGCGTGCGGACGGCCTCGCAAATGGTTCCCGCAGTGTCGATCATATCGTCCACGACCACGCAGTCGCGGCCGGCCACTTCGCCGATGATGCCATGCGCTTCGGCATGGTTCGGGCGGGTGGTGTCGCGCGTCTTGTGGATGAATGCGAGTGGAAGATTGCCAAGTTTGGCGGCCCACTGTTCGGAAACCTTGATTCGGCCCGCGTCAGGGGAGACGATGGTGGTGTTCTCCAGTGGCATGTTGTTGCGCACGTAATCCAGCAGCACGGGAGTGGCGGTCAGATGGTCGACCGGGCCGTCGAAGAAGCCCTGCTCCTGCGCGGCATGCAGATCGACCGTCATAATACGGTCGGCGCCGGCGGTCTTGAACAGGTCGAACATCAGACGGGCGGTGATCGGCTCGCGGCCCTGGTGCTTCTTGTCCTGGCGGGAATAACCGAGGAACGGCGCCACCACGGTGATGGAACGTGCGGAGGCGCGCTTCATGGCGTCGACCATGATGAGCTGCTCCATGATCCACTTGTTGATCGATTCGCCGTGGGCCTGCATCACGAAAGCGTCCGCGCCGCGCACCGGCTGGGTGTAGCGCACGTACATTTCGCCGTTGGCAAAGTCGTAGGCGGTGGTTTCGAGAACATCGATGCCCAAATACTTGGCGGTTTCCGCGGCCTGCTCGGGGTATGCGCGCCCCGTGACCAAAGCGAGTTTCTTATCTGGGGTGCCTTCGAGAATCGCCGACATGCTTCGCCTTCCAAACGTTTTCGGTACGTGAAATTAAGCCAAACTTAAATATAACAATGCGGGTGGCCACGGCACGCGAAATCAAGAGGAAACCAAGGTAAAACCAAGGCGAAGCCAAGACGAAAGCCGGAAGGTTCCAAGGAGTCTTCAAGGAAAGAGACGGTTTCTCGGGCGGAAATTCGAGGCGAATACGTCGCGCAATAAGGACGCCGGCCAAGCTGTTTCGGACATGCCGGGTTCGTCGGGACGTCGGGATAGTCTGAGCAGGTTGTCATCAAATGCATCCGTATTCCTTTTATATATAGATGTTTGAGGGCAGTACGCATACACACTCCTGCCATGGAAGGTCCATGGCCGATAGTCCGAAGGAGGTGGGTGATGTCTGCGCATAAGTACGAACTGATGTTCATTGCCGATCCTGAGCTGGATGAGCGCGGTCTGAAGAAGCTGACCGAGCAGTATCTGGAAACTGTCACCAAGGAAGGCGGTGCCGTCGAGAACATCGACATCTGGGGCCGTCGCAAGCTTGCCTACGAGATCGCCGGCAAGACCGAAGGTAACTACGTTGTGGTCAACTACTCCGCTGAGCCGGCCACCAGCGACGAACTTGATCGTCTGCTGAACCTGAACGAATCCGTCATCCGCACGAAGATTCTTCGCAAGTAAGTAATTCAAGCTTTTTGGCTGCATAGTAAGTAGGTAACGTCATGGCAGGCGAAACAATCATCACCGTGGTGGGAAACCTCACGGCCGATCCGGAACTTCGTACCACCGGCAACGGCGCGTCCGTGGCCAGCTTCACGATTGCCTCCACGCCGCGTAACTGGAATCGTAGCTCGAACCAGTTCGAAGACGGCCAGGCCCTGTTCATGCGCTGCTCCGCGTGGCGCGACATGGCCGAGCATTGCGCGCAAAGCCTTTCCAAGGGCATGCGTGTGATTGCGCAGGGTCGTCTGCAGCAGCGTTCCTACCAGGCGCAGGACGGCACGCAGCGTACCGTTGTCGAGCTTCAGGTCGATGAGATCGGCCCGTCTCTGCGCTACGCGACCGCCCAGGTAACGCGTACCTCCAGCCCCAATGGCTTTGCCGGCAATCGTGGCGGCAGCGGCTTTGGAGGCAACAATGGAGGCTTCGGCGGAAACGCCGGTGGATACCAGGGCGGCGCAGGCTATTCCGGTGGAGCTGGTTATTCAGGTGGCGCAGGCTACCGTGGTGGGGCTTCCGCTCCCGCCAACGCCGCTCCCGCCGCAGCTCCGGCTTCCGACCCGTGGGGCAATGCCGGCAACACCGGCTCCTCGTTCGGTTCCTTCGGCTCCTCCGAATTCGGTGGAGACAGCGACGAACCGGAATTCTGATTCGAGTCCGATAGCCGCGAATACAGCAGCTCATATAGCATATTTCCAGATTTAAGGAGAACATCAAGATGTCACGCAAGAGGCCGCAGCCGCCGGTCAAGCCGTTTAAGAAGAAGCCGAATCCGCTGAAGACCGCCAAGGTCACCGAGATCGATTACAAGGACGTTGCACTGCTGCGCAAGTTCATCTCCGATCGCGGCAAGATTCGTTCCCGTCGTATCACCGGTGTTTCCGTGCAGGAACAGCGCGAGATCTCGAAGGCTATCAAGAATGCCCGCGAGATGGCTCTGCTGCCGTACGCCACTTCCGGTCGCTGATCTTAGAGAGGTTTGAAAAATGGCTGAAACTAAGGTTATTCTTACCAAGTCCGTCAATCACCTGGGTCAACCGGGCGACGTTGTGACCGTCAAGTCCGGTTACGCACGCAACTTCCTCATCCCGCAGGGCTTGGGCTTCGCCTGGACCAAGGGTGCCGCAGCTCAGATCGAGGCCATGAAGCGCGCTCGTCTGGCCAAGGCCGTCGCCACCCGTGAAGAGGCAGTCGCCGCCAAGGAACTGATCGAAGGCTCCGTCGTCGAGATCGCCGCCAAGGTTTCCGAATCCGGCAAGCTGTTCGGTGGCGTTTCCGCCGACAAGATCGCCATCGCGCTGTCTTCCAAGGTCGACGTCAACCCGAAGAACATCACCGTGGACACCATCAAGACCACTGGCGAGTTCCCGGCAACCGTCGCTCTGCACCCGGAAATCACCGCTTCCTTCACCGTGAAGGTCGTCGCTGAGTGATTTCGGCCCCATTCGCTTCGGCCTTCAGGCAGGGGTGAATGACTTCAGACTGCAATACGTCTGAGCTTAAGCATTGAGGGTTCCGTTCCGATCGTGGAACGGAACCCTCGTTTTTTATGTTGCGATTTTTCTTGTGTGGTTTCGGGCATGATTTCGCCTATGACGTGCCTCCGTTCCGGCCCCAACTGGGAGATATGCCTGTTTCTTTGTGGTTGGGGTTGGAAGGGGGTGCGTGCCGTTGGGTTTCGCTTCTTTTGTGTGATACGGGAATGGCGGAATTTCAACGATTTAGAATTCATATGCCGAAACGATCGGCTTGTACGGCAGCCCCAACTGGGAAGATATGCTCGTTTCTCTCGGTTGGGGTCGAAAAAGGGTGTGCGACGTTGCGGCCCGCGTTTCCCGCGTGATTTGAAAACGGCTATTTTCCAACGATTTATGATTTTAAAGTCGGCATGGCGTGCCTCCGTTCCGGGTCGCGTGGATTCGTCATAGGGATTCTCTGATTTTTCCGATTGATAATGGTTGACGGACGCCTTCCCAGGTTTGTTATGAACGTTCAAAAACGTTGGAATTAAGCCCGACACGCCGAGAGTTGCGTTATTTGCAGAAGCGAGTATATTTATCTCTTGTGCTCAGCGAGATACAAAACCTCGCAAGACCAACGCCCCTTTAGCTCAGTTGGTTAGAGCAGCTGACTCTTAATCAGCGTGTCCAGGGTTCGAGTCCCTGAGGGGGCACAGATAAATCCTTGAAGCTTAACGGTTTCAAGGATTTTTTTTGTTTTCCGGCAAACAATGAGGTTTCACCGGCTCAACCGGAAGATAGGCCCGTTCTCACGGTCGGGGCGGAGAAGGCTTCGCCGCATCTGTCGCCATCCAAATCATATTTCGGTAAATGTTGCGACTTCGGTACGGGGAAGAACATTGGTGCCATAAAGTAGAGGGGAGGAAGAAAGAAACGAGGATGTTATGAAGAGAAGAGCATTCCATACAGGCGCTTCGGGCTCCATATCCGTGGCGATGATGCTTATGACGTCAGGACTTTTCGCTGCGTTGGCGGTGTTCATGCTGTCGGTGCTGTTTCCCGTCAGCGCATTCGCAGACGATTCAGCGAACGGCTCCGTGGCCTATTCGCAGGACGAAAACGGCAATACGACGTATTACTCCAGTATTTCCGACGCCATGAACGCCGGATATACGGGTAAGACGATCGTGCTCACCACCGATTGGGAAGTCTCGGACAGTCTGGACGTCGCGGACAGCAAGTCCATCACCATCGAGATGAACGATCACGTAATCCGTCACGTCGGCTCCAGTGATGCGTATGTCATCCGGTTGTATGAGCATTCCACACTCATTCTGCAGGACAGTAAGAAGTCCGACAAAACCTTCAACTATCAGGGCTATGTCATTGATGGCTATAACACGAAGTCGGATTTGAAGATCGACAATATCGGTGGTCTGGTAACGGGTGCCGAAGGAGACAATGGCGGCATCCGAATGGATGCCGACAGCAAACTCACGCTTGATCATGTGGCGGTCGCCGGCAACAGGGGAAAAAAGGGCGGCGGTATCTTCGTCAACGGCGCAAGGTGCTCGATCACCATGAAGAACGGTGCGACCATCGAAGGCAACAGAGCATACGCGTATGGCGGCGGCATCTACGTTGATGCCAAAGAGTGCACCATCAGCATGAATGACAGCCGTATCAAAGGAAACACTGCTGCCAGCGGCGGCGGTATCTACTCTGACTCCAACAACACTACGGTACAACTGGAAGTCAACTCCAGCATCACAGCTAACAAAGCGGACTTTTCTCAACACGAAACCGGTAAAGGCGGCGGTATTTACTTCAACTACTCGTACTTCACCGTCGTATCCGACGACAGGACCGGTTCCATCTTCAACAATGGGGCACAGGACGACGGCGGCGGAATCTATGTACCCGAGCGATTCTTTGGTTCGAATCTGGGCAAAATCGAAGGCATTACCATCGATAGCAACAGTGCAACGTCGGATGGTGGAGGCATGTATATACTCCAGGAGCATGTCAGCATCAATAAATGTACAATCACGGCCAATGCGGCCCAGTATGGTGGTGGCATAGTGGCCAAAAAGACCCTTGCCTTTGAGAACAGCACCATCACGGGAAATGTTGCGACCAACGAAGGTGGCGGTATATATGTGGCCAACGATATTGATGTCGAGTTCAAAGGCAAGATGATCGTCAAAGACAACAAGCGTGCGCGTAGCGAGGTCAAAGACGATGTATTTCTTTCCTCCGCGCAAATCATATTCGACTCTTGGAGCTCTTGGGCTTATATCAAGGGCAATGTGGACGCTGGCTCGGAGATCGGCATCCGTACCGAAATAAGCGGCGATCGACGTTTGGTGACGGGATTGACGAACTACATCGAGGGTTCGTTCTTCCTTGATCAGCCGGAAAGCTTCCACTTGGGCTATGTGAAGAGCGATAGCGAACTATGGCAGCGTACTGGTTCTTTCGAGTATCTGGTCACGATTAATGGCTCGGGCAATACTCGCTACAAAACGGGTTCCACCGTTGCCGTGAACGGCGCGTCCACCGATGAAGGCAAAACATTCCTTCGCTGGGTCAAGGAAGGATCCACGGGCCTGCCGTCGTTCGATGACGTGGTCAAGGACGTGTACAACCCGTCCGTGACGTTCTCCATGCCGGGTAACGATGTGCATCTGCAGGCTGAGTATATCGATCGGCTGAAAACCATCTCCGGAACATTCGACGGGCTTGTTCGTGGTAGGGATCTGCCTACCGTCATGCAGCTATCCTGGCAGAGCGGCGGCGAGTCCAAGACGGTCAATGTGCCGGTGACCTGGTACCGCGTGTCTGCGGATGGCTCCACCCGCACCCGCGCCCAAGGTACGGTGGAGATGGATGGTGTTTCGTATGTGGCCAAGGTCTCCGTACCCAAGAACGTGAAGGAAGGCTTGGTGTTCTCCAAATCGTTCAATACGGATTCCGTGGTATTGCGGTATGCATCCAATGCGTCGCTTAGTGTGGCATCCGTGTCGGTGGACGACGCGACCGGTGCGATGACGTTCGAGACCGGACGTATATGGGCATCGCAGCTGAAGGTCTCGTATTTTTCCGATACGACGGTGACTGTCGTCGAGGGCATGTCCAAAGCCGAAGTGATCGACCGTCTGCCGAACAGCGTCGTGGCCCATCTTTCCGACGACACAGTGGCCCGGATGGACACTGCCAACAAGGACAATGCGAATTTGAATGCCCTGCTCGATGAGAACGGCAACGTGACCGGCGTCGGAAAGTCATACACCGTGGTCGTGTCCGTTCCGGATACGGACATGATCAAGAGCGACTGGAATCTCCAGGTTACGGTTAACGTCGTGTCGCATGATTCGAGCCGGGTGTCCGCTCCGGTGCTTGACGAGCCGACCACGCAGATTTACGGCGCTTCGTATACCGCGCATGCTACCTGCGATACCGAAGGCGCCGTCATCAAGTACAAGGTCGAGGACGGAAGCGAGCAGTATTACGACGCTTCCGTCGGCATCCCCC
>CAVEVJ010000342.1:0-5009 GCA_963619075.1 Acidaminococcaceae bacterium | reverse complement strand
TCCCATAAGTATGAGCATGCGTTCGATCGCATCGGGGTCACGCAGCGTCACACGTTCGGAGCTGCGCAATTTCCGTGGCTTCGCCGTAATGCCCAGACGCCGGGCTGTGGAGACGAGCGCCAACGCGGCCTCGTGATTCGGGCACACGACTTCGAGATAGCTTGCCTTGCCTGGATCGGACAGGCGTCCATTGGCCAGGAACGCGCCACGCCAGGCTGCCTTGATCTGCGCGATCTTACCATTGACGATGTCACTCGGAAGGCCGAGAACCATGTTCTTGGTGTAGCGGCTATACAAGCCGGTCTGCAACACAAGCGCCGCGCTGCCCTTCGGAACGCGAATCACATAGCGCTGAACGGCACCGGTCGGCGTCTGCCTGGAAACAGGGGTGAACGTGGTTTCATGGCCGTACAGATTCTTGATGGTGTCCTGCAACCACAAGGCGGCATCTTGGGAGTCAAGCTGGGCTTGCACGAGAATGTGGTGATCCACCGAGTGCAAACCATTACCGAATCGAATCATTGCGGTGGCCTGCGCCTTTTTGGCGATTGGCAACTCATTGTCGATTGCGGCAAGCTCGCTTTTGACGTCATCCAGTAGAGCCAAGAGCCAACCTCCTACTTCCTGTTTCTTCCCTAAATTTCAGGCGAGTCGCGGGTTTAGCATCGCGCCGCCACGGCTTACTGTGATACAGAATATATTGGACAATCACAATACGATTTCTCTATATTCGGAATCACTTTTCTCATAATACGACTATTTTTCCGACGAACGTCTGTCCAGCTCACGTGCGGAGACGGAAACGGAAAGGCCTCGGGCGCGCAGTCGCTTGGCCAATGCCTCGCTGACGGCCACGGAACGGTGCTGGCCACCGGTGCATCCAATCGCAATGGTCACATAATGCTTGTCTTCCTGAGCATAGCCCTCAATAGCGATGGAAATCGCCTTCTCGTAGGCATCGAGAAATTCCTCCGCGCCTTCACTGGAAAGCACGTAATCGCTGACGGCCTGATCCCGACCGGTCAAAGCACGCAATTGCGGCACCCAGAACGGGTTCGGCAGGAATCTCACGTCCGCCACGAAATCCGCGTCTATGGGAATGCCGTATTTGAATCCGAAACTGAACACGTGCACGGAGACTGTGGTCGGCCCGGCGCCGACCATGGCCTCGTACAGTTTGGTGGACAGCTGGTGGATGCTCAGCTTGGACGTCTATGACGATGTCGGCACGTTCCTTGAGGTTCTCCAGAAGATCGCGCTCCTCCAGAATGCCGTCGACCAGACGATTGCCCTGCTGCAAAGGATGCGGTCGCCGTACGGATTCATAACGCTTGATCAGCACTTCGTCGCTGGCATCGAGGAATAGAATACGCGTTTTGACGCCAAGATCGTCCAAGTGGCTGAGCACCGCGGAAAGATCATCGAAATAGTCGCGAGAACGCACGTCGATGACTGCGGCGAGCTTGTGGATGCCGGAGCCCGCGGTCGTCATCATGTCGACCAAAGGCACCAGCAGCTTCGGTGGCATATTGTCCACCACATACCAGCCCATGTCTTCGACGCTGTCGGCGGCATGGGATCTGCCGGCGCCGCTCATGCCGGTGATGAGCAGCACTTCGAATCCAGCGGCCGGAGACGGCGCGCTTGCATGTGTACCGTTCGTTGACGTCACATCCTCATGTTCCTGTTCCATTTACAAAGCCTCCTCGAGCGCCAAGCGCATCGAATGCTCCAGTGTTTCGTTCAAATGCGAATCCTCATCATTGACGGAATCGCCGTCATGCGGCCCCGTCATCAGTTTTACCTGCGCCAAAGCCTGGTACAGCAGCATCTCCTCGCCTCCTATGGCGGCACCTCCCTTGGCCCGCCATGCCTGCATGAGCTTGGTGGGGCGAGGGTCGTACACCACGTCAAGAAGCGTGCCGCCCACGTTTTCCGTCTGCTTGAGCAACTGCTCGGCCACTCCATCCGCGGCCAGTCCAGGAATGGTGTTGATCGCCACATCGGTTCGCCGCAATACGTTCGCCGCTTGGTCCATAGACGTAAATTCGATGGAGCCCTCCCCCAGATGTCTGTCGGCGAGCGGCTTGAGCTCCGGATTCTTACCTGGGTTTCTGGCCACGACGGTCACGTGCTCAACGGACATCTCGATGCAGGCGGCCAAGGCGGAAGTCGCCGTATTGCCGTTGCCGATGATCACGGCATTGGCGTGGCGGACTTCTTCCTGCCGCAGACCACGGGCACGATACGAATGGTCGAATGCAAGCTCTATGCCCTTCACATCCGTGTTGTACAACCTGATGAGAGGAAGGCTTTCATCTCCATTGCGACACGTGCCTGCCCAATCGAACACCACGGTGTTTGCCACATGCAGTTCCCTGGACCAAGTATCGCTGGGATTGCCGTAGGGTTGGATGGTCTTCTTCAACGGCATGGTCAGGCTCAGTCCGGCCCATTGTGGATTCAAGGTCTTTAGAAAGCCTTCGAGATCGGTTTCTCCGACCTCATGTTTGTCGTACCACCAGTCGTCCAGGGCAAGGGCGCGGTATGCCGCGTTGTGCAGTGTCGGAGAAAGCGAATGCGCGATGGGCTTGCCGAGTACCGCGCAACGATGATTGTATTTTGCCATCATTCCCCCTAATTAGGATATCCATCAACATGCTAGCAATGACAATGTATTTGCCGTGGACGAAAGCGAAACGTTCCATCTTTCGGAACGCGCCGCGGAACGTCATCGCTGAGTGTCATCGGATGAGTCGGTTCGCGCGTCATCATGGTGTAAAACGGCATATATCGATTCCGCCTTGGCGCGGCCAATGCCCTTGACCTGTTCGAAATCCTCGATTTTCGCCTCACGCATGGCCCGGACTGAGCCGAAATGGTTCAGCAGACGTTTCTGATATGCCTCACCAATGCCGGGAATGTCGTCGAGCGCCGATTTCAGAGCACCCTTACGTCTGTTCTGGCGATGATAGGTGATGGCGAAACGGTGAGATTCGTCACGTATCCGCTGCAGCAGGTACATGCCTTCGGACTGACGTTTGAGAATGATCGGATAGTCGTCGTCCGGCGCCCACACTTCCTCAAGACGTTTGGCCAACCCGCATACGGCCACATCGTCAACACCACAGTCCGCAAGGGCTCTTGCAGCGGCCATGACCTGAGGTTTTCCTCCGTCGACGACCACGAGATTCGGCTTGTAGGCAAAATGCCCACGGTCTGCGGACCGGTTTTCCGTTTCCAGGCTTTCTCCCGCGTCTCCTGCGATATTGCCATGTTGAAAACGTCTGGTCAACGTCTCATAGAGTGCGCTCAAATCGTCCAATGCTCCATGGCCGTCCGCGCCGCGTATGGCGAAACGGCGATATTCGGATTTCTTGGCCATGGCGTCTTCGAACACCACCATAGAAGCCACTTGGAACGCGCCTCCAACAGTGTTGGAGATGTCGTAGCATTCGATGCGTAACGGCGACTGCTCAAGTCCGAGGCACGCGGCGACTTCATTCATCGCCACGGAGCGTGAGCCCATATCGTTTATACGGCTCATTTTGCTGCGCTGCAGGGCCTGCTTCGCATTCTCGTCAGCACGGTCCATGAGCTGTTTCTTGTCTCCTCTGCTGGCCACGTGAATGCTCACGGCCGCGCCTCGCAGTCCGCTCAACCATTGCTCGAGATATTCACGACGGGCCGGTTCCACCGGCACCACCACCTCGCGCGGCACCGGAGCTATCGGAGACAACAGATCCACCCTGCCGGTTTGCTCCTGACGTCCGTTGCGTTCTCTCGTAGCCTGCGCCCGAGATGCGGAATCGGACGCGGTGGTGCTTTGCGTGGATCCGATGGCGTTGCGTCGTTCGGTGACCACCGTCAATTCGGATGATTTGAGAGCTTGGCTTCCCGCGGATTCTGAATACACCTGCATGATGAGGTCCGCCATGAGCTCTTCGTCACTGATGTCTTCCACACGTTCCACACTCCAATTGCGCTCGCCCCGAATCGAACCGGATCTGACGAAGAACGCGTGCACGGACGCCTCAAGTTCGTCCGACGCGAAACCGAAAACGTCCGCGTCGATATCGGAATCGAAGACCACGGCGTTCCGTTCCACAACGGTACGCAGCATCTGAATCTGGTCACGGATGGCCGCGGCTTTTTCGAATTCGAGTTCGGCGCTTGCCTTTTTCATGTCGCGAGTAAGCTGCGCTATGTACGATTTGCCGATGCGGCCGGTGAGCACACCCACGAGTTGTTCGCACATCTTCCTATGCTGTTGCGCACTTATCCGGCCCACGCACGGTGCCGAGCATTTCCCGATCGACGCCAGCAGACAGGGACGATGGGTGAGCTCCGCTTTGTGGAAAGCGTTCTGTGAACACGTGCGCACAGGAAAGGTCCTCAGCAGGTTGTCAAGGCTCTTCTTCAAATCCCAGACCTTGGCATAGGGGCCGAAATATCTGGTGTCACGTCGTTTGCGGCTGCGGGTGATCCACACCCTTGGAATACGTTCACCTGATGAAACGGCCAGATACGGGTAAGTCTTGTCGTCGCGGAAGACCACGTTGAACCGTGGATCGAATTCCTTGATCCACGTGTATTCCAACGTCAACGATTCCAATTCGGTGCCGACCACGGTCCATTCCAAGCTACGTGCGGTCAGGACCATGGTCTGCGTGCGGGGATGCAGCTGGTGCAAAGGCTGGAAGTAACTGGTCAATCGGTTGCGTAGGTTCTTGGCCTTGCCTACGTAGATGACACGTCCTTCGCCATCACGCCACTTGTAGACCCCGGGCTGTGCCGGAATGTCGGAAGTCTTCGGGCGAAACAAATCACGGGAATCGCCAAGCAGGGGCGCGCCGTTTCTGTTTACGCCCCTACCGCCGGTTTCATCCGACGTTTCCGCCGACGCACCCGTCACGACGCCTTCCATAAACGAATCGTCCCGCCGTAATCGTTCCGCTGTCTTTTTCCAGACTTCCGGGCTGTGGCGTTCTATCACCATAGTCACAGCA
>CAVEVJ010000341.1:0-9045 GCA_963619075.1 Acidaminococcaceae bacterium | reverse complement strand
CAATACGCCCCAATACGTGAACGCAACCCACCCAAACGCAATCACGGCGGACCCCAGCGCAAAGCCCCATCGGCGCAGAAGTCTCGTACGCAGATGGGCCTTCTCAAGAGGACTGAGCACCATGGTGTTGCGCTGGTCAAAGAACGCGTCGCGGCGATCACGCCATTGGCGAATCTGCTGACGCGAAGCCAGCAACGCCGACAACGACCGCAACGAGACCTTACGCTGTCTACGCAACCTTGCCCTCGCACGCAGCGCGCCACGGACGCTCAACAACGACTTCCATGGCAGGACAAGCTCACAGCAGGCCCTATACGGCTGTTTGCGAGTCAGACACAGTATGCACATTCCCAAAGCTTTGAATATGGACAACAGCCACAGCAGCGGCCACCAGGAACGATGCACATCGGTGTAGTAATACTTCGCCCTCGCCTCGAGAACGGACATGTACGGATCTACGCGAGCGGCACGATCCTCGACCGGCTGGCCGTTTTTCGTGCGGATACCTTCGAAACGCGCCCTTCTGTGGGCGATGCGCGCCTGCGGAACCACGATCACTCGGCCTCCGCCCACGCAGATGCGCCGGCACAGATCAATGGACTCGGCGAAGGTGCCGAACCACGAATCGGCGCCTTCCCAAGAGTGCAACGTCTGGAGCGGGACCAACGCACCGGCCAGGGAAACAGACATCACATCCTGACGGCCATCATATTGTTCCTGATCCGGCTCGCCGTCCACCACCAAGGATGCGACGGTGTGGCGTCCCGCGAACCTTCCCACGTTATGCAGGCTTTCTCCCTGCCAATCCAATTGCTTGGCGCCCAGCAGCGACGCGGTCGGCGTGTTTCTCCAAGCGTCCAGCAAATGTTCGAGGCACAGATCGTCCGCCGGCCGCGAATCGTCATGGAGTGTCCACAAGGCACGAATCCTGTGATCGGGGTCAATCTGCTTGAAAGCACGGGACACCGCGTCCGAAAACGAAGCGGCGCCCTTTACCGCAACCAGCACGACACGCACCGTTTTGCTTTCGGGCATCTGTGTGATGACACCTGCCGGAGATGGGATCACTTCGAACGTCAATTCCATCGGCTGCCGCACGTGTCCGGCGCAATCCGCCACAATGATGGTTCCCGGCAACACACGTTGCACGAGCACCGCTGCGAATGTGGAAGGCAGAAAACGCACATCATCCTGCACAGTGATCACAGACGCAACCGACGGGTCAACATCCTGCCTGTGCGAATACGGCCTGCTGTTGAGTTGCTCGGTCACGATTCTTTGAATATCGCTGCTGGCAATTGAATTCATAAACTTAAGTGTACGCACGGGCCTTGCCGTACGTCACGCCCGCTCCTTATGTTCCTTCTTGTACCGACGGCGTTCGCGCTCGCTCATTCCACCCCAGATGCCGAAACGCTCATCATGGTCGATGGCCCATTTCAAACACTGTTCGCGGACTTCGCACTGCGCGCATACGCGCTTCGCATCTCTGGTGGATCCACCCTTTTCAGGGAAAAAAGCCTCCGGATCGGTCTGTGAGCACAATGCCCTGTGTTGCCAGGACACATCATCATCCCGCTTGAACAACCCCCACAATTCGGCAAGCGGATCTTCGGAGGGCTCACTCATCACGCCCCACATGCGCCCTTCCTCTCCTACATGTGTACATCAAGCAAGGATTAGATTACACATACGCGAATTGCTTTTGTCAAATTTTGCCGTGTCAATAACCCGTATCGCCCAATGATTATGCTAAAGGCCCAACACATCGTCCCTGCGGTTCCCATGTCGGATTCAGTGAAAATTCAGGCAGCGCCCCTATATTCCCTTGTTTTGGTACTGTTATGGTCTAGGAGCGCCTGTTGACGGCGCGAGTAATTTGAGAAACAGGAAGGCACCACCGTGACAAACTCCCCCACCGGCAACAAGCTTCCTAATATCAACGGTTTGCGCGATGTTCAGCCGAGGCATAGCCTTGGATACCGCGTACAGCATCGAGCCAGAACCGTGGTGGCCTCCATCATCACCGCAATGCTGGTGTTCTCCGGAACCGCGGCCGCGGCTACTTGGATGGACGTGAACAGCATCATTCAAGACAACAAGGTCTCGGTCATCAGCCAAGGCTCGCTGAGTTCCGATGAATCGATCATCGACCCGAATTCCGGCAAACCCATCGAATTCGTGGTGATAGGCCAGGATTCGCGAGACGGCGAGGAGAACCTGTCCATCGGTGGCGGCGAAGACACCGAAGGCAATCATCAGGCCGACACGACCATGGTGGTGCAGATCTCCGCAGACCGTTCGACGATCAATCTCGTCTCCATTCCGCGCGATTCACTGGTCGATGTGCCGCAATGCGTCACTTCGAACGGCACCATCCCCGCCCAGTACAACGTGATGTTCAATTCTATATTCGCCGGAGCCTACAGCACCGGAGGCGACCTCGCATCGGCGGCCAGCTGCACGTTGAACGCGGTGAACAGCCTCACCGGTCTTGACATCCAGAACTTCATCGTCGTGGACTTCGCGGGATTGGTCAAGATGGTCAACGCCATCGGAGGCGTTGACCTGTGCGTGTCCCAAGACATCGACGACCCGTACACCGGCCTTCAGCTGACCAAGGGTCTACAGCATCTTGACGGCCTTCAGGCCACGCAGTATGCCCGTACCCGATACTCGCTGGGCGATGGATCGGACACGGCAAGAACCACACGGCAGCAATATCTCATCAAGCAACTGATGAACCAAGCCTTGAGCAAGAACCTGTTTACGGATGCGTCCCAGCTGTACCAGCTGGCCAAATCGGCGCTGCAGTCGCTGAGCATCTCCCAGGGTATGGCGGACACCGCCGCATTGGCAGGTCTTGCCATGAGTCTGAAGAATTTCAATCTGACCAACCTCAATTCGCAAACCGTACCGGTGGTCGCGGCTCCATCCGATCCGAACCGCTCGGTGTGGGCCGACAACGCCGATGAATTGTGGGCCAAGCTGCGTGAGGGAAAGCCGCTCTACGGTTCCGACGAATCCACGGAATCCACCGACGGTAGCGAGGAGCCCACCGAAGCCGATGCCGGTACCACAGATGAATCCACGCAGACCGACAACGCCGACGCCCAAACCGAGGCCGCCGAGACGCCCGACCCCAACACCGGGCTGATCACGCGCGCGGACGGCACCCTGATCGATCCGAATACGGGAGGAACCGTCGACCCGGAGGATGGATCCATCCACGATGCGACCACCGGCCAGTACATAGGTATCGCCGACCGTTACCTTAACGTAACGATATGTGCAGTTCCGGCAGAGAACTGAACCGCGACCGACTAATATCGTCCCTGCACGGTGCAGACAGTGTAGGGACGACTTTTTGGAGGAAGAATGAGCGAAGAGACCGACGGCGCGATGGGCTCGCCACCGAGCTTTATGCCGGCTGCCGGACGTAAGAAGTCCGCATCGCAGTCGGCGGCCGGAGCAACATCATCCGCACGTGGAGCCGGACAGAAGGTTCCCAGCTTCTCACCAGCGGTCAAGCCTTCCCGTGCATCATCACGGCAATCTTCTGCCAAGCAAACCTCTCGGACTACGGGAGCAACTTCCAAAGCCAATCCCGTGAAAGCCTCCGCGAGCGATGAACCTAAGAGCTTTCGTCCCTCATCGCGTCCTTCCCGACCGAGCAGATCTTCCTCCAACATTTCGGGCGCGCGCGGCGCGCAGACCCCAGCGTCCTTCGCTCCCTCGGCAAAACAACAGCCACAGCGTATGCAGCAGCCGCGACGCGTGCAACAATCCTCATCCACGCTCCGGCAATCGTCGAAGGCTTCACGGTCACCAAGCAACGCGAGCAACTCCGGTTCCCGCGGTTACACCACCCGGCCACGTGCTGCGACGCGTCCCAACATATCCCCCTATATCTCCTATATAGGCAATCTGGGCAAGAGCATGCGCAATGGCATGCGCAATGGCGTCGGGGTAGCGCATAGACAACGCAATATCGGCAAAATCATCCTCTGCGCATTGCTGGCGTTGCTTCTTGCTTTCGGACTGTCCGTCTTCTGCACGTGGAATTGGATCGACGGCCAGCTCAACAAAACCTCTTGGCTCACATCAAAGGCGAACACATCCGGGGAAAGCTGGCTGATTCTCGGTTCCGACGAACGCGACGGCACCGTTGGAGACACCCGAGACATCACCGGTTTCAGAACGGACACCATTCTCGTGCTCACCAAACCGAAATCCGGCCCGTCCTCGCTAATATCCATTCCTCGCGATTCACTCGTGGAAATCGATCAGACCTATATGAAGATCAACGCCGTGGCGCAGCTCTACAACGGGCAGCAACTGGTCAACGAGGTGGAGGACATCACCGGGCAGAAAATCGATCACGTGGCCATGGTGCAGTTCGGCGGCCTGATCAATGTGGTCGATGCATTAGGCGGCGTGGAACTCTGCTACGACCAGGATGTTGACGATCCGTACTCCGGACTGACGTGGTCTTCCGGATGCCATACCGTCGATGGCAACACCGCTCTGGCATTCTCCCGAATGCGTTACGCCGACGCGCAGGGGGATTTCGGGCGCGCGGCAAGACAACGCCAGGTGATTAGCGCAATCGTCAAGAAGGGCGCATCGCGGCAGACCCTGCTCAATTTCGCCAAGGTGAAGAAGATCGCGGAATCCGCCTTGGGATCTATGACCGTGGATGAGGACGCTTCCACATCTTCCCTGTTGCACATGGCGTTGGCCTTCAAAAGCGCTTCCAGTGATGAGGGCATTTCCGGAAGCGTCTATTGGACAGATCCCGACTATTACGTCGACGGGGTTGGCTCTAGCGTGCTCCTCGACGACGAGAGGAATCTTCAGCTCTTTTCCGAACTTGCCAACGGCACCCATGAAGCCGGCACCGTCGGAACGCTTGCAGAACAGCAGTGAAACGTTCTTGGGGGATGTGGATAACCCTCATTCTCCGACCACAGGAGTGGTTTCGACTTGATTTGAGCGACTGTGGCGGTTCAAGCTGGTGCCATGCATGGTTCCAAGGGATTTCGTGATGGTGCCGCAGGCCGCAGGCAATTTGACGACAGGCAGTTATCGCTGATCAGTTGGTCGACTCCCCTGATCGCCCAACTGGTCATGCTTGTCGTGATGTGCGTGCAACGGCACTGGATGTATGTGGCCATGCTGGTGCCAGGATTGCTGGGCAGCGTCATCACCCTTATCATAATGATCATCAGAATGCGCGCCGACGGGCATCAAACCATGCAAACCACCGATTCCACCAATGCAAAATCCATTACGGAAAACCATGCGTCAGATTCTTCGGGTATGCATGCATATCCATTCGAGCAGCTCGCGCATACACGCTTCGAAGAACTGCATGGCCTGCCCATCGAGGCCACAACCTGGAGGCATGTCGTTCGCGGATGGCTTCAAAGCAATCCGCTCTGTGCCATCGGAACCTGCATGCAGTCGGGGCAACAGATGGAATTCTCCATAAATCTGACCCGTGCGGGACCCCACGCCATGGTGGCCGGAACCACAGGATCCGGCAAATCAGAACTTCTGATCAGTTGGTGTGTGGCGTTGGCCACGGCATACAGTCCGGACAGACTCCATTTTGTGTTTCTGGATTTCAAAGGCGGATCCACATTCAATGCGCTGGAGCGGCTCCCCCACACGGTGGGCAACGTATGCGACCTCGATCTCTCCCATGCGGTACGCGCCCTGAACGCAATCGAACAAGAGCTTCTTCGCAGGGAGACTCTGGTAAGCGAACACCGGGTATCCAGTTTCGACAAGCTGCCCTCGCCGCCCGCCCGTCTGGTGGTCGTGATCGACGAGTTCCATGCCCTGCGCGACCTTCTGCCCGACTACATGCAGCGTCTGAACCGTCTGGCGTCCCTAGGCCGTTCGTTAGGCATGCATCTGATCGTCTGCACGCAGAATCCCATGGGACAGGTGCACGCCGACATGAAGGCGAACATATCGTTGAACATATGTCTGCGTGTGACCGATCACATGCAATCCATGGAGCTTGTCGGCATACGTGACGCCTCGCTGATTCCGCCGAACGCTCCAGGGGCCGCTTACTGCAACGATGGGTCACGGACGACCGCGTTCCTCTGCAGTGCGGTACAAAACGTGACGCATCTGGTGGCATCCATCAACACGGCGGCACGATTCTGCGGCTATGCAAAACCGTCGCCGCTCTTCTCAGAGCCCCTCCCACGATGTGTAGGTCCAAACGACCTGCATGTTGAGCAGAACCCGCCATGGCACAACATCCCCTTCGCACTCAAAGACGACGGCGTGCTTATTTCCACAGCGTATCTGAACGTCTCACGGGGAAACATCGCAATCATCGGACGACATGGCAGTGGCAAGACCAATCTGATGCTGCATTGCGCCAGCTGGCTGTACGGCACCGATCAATGCACGATCCGATTCACCCGGAAAGAGAACAACCGGTACGTCACCGACGATGGCACGATGCATGGTCGTAATGAACGAACCATCTGGTTCGTCGATGACGCCGACGATCTGCTCAATCCCTTCTGCGCGGATGCCGAGGCCGCATCATTGGCCAAAGCGATCGCCGATACGTCCATCACTGTGATCACCGCTTTGGAAAAACCGATGTCCGCCGCAACGGACCGTTGCGACACGAGGATAGTGTTTCCCTCCGGAGATCGGCCGAACGATCTCATGCTTGGCATTCCACGCCCCATTCTGGATGGGCTTTCCCCCGACGAATATTCCATCGAAGGCCGCGGCGTGCTGATTCGCCAGGCCACGACAAGTCTTGTGCAATGCGTATGTTTCCAAGGATTCTGACGTTTCATCGAATTGTTTTTCCAAAAACTCTTGAAAAATCGTTCGATTCGTGGTTATCTAAATAACAGATCAGATGCCAAGCATGGCAAGAGGAAGGCAATTACATGAGTAGTGCTTTTGATTGGCGCGCCAAGGCCGCGTGCCGTGACAAGGATCCGGAACTGTTTTTTCCGGTAGGCAACACCGGTGCCGCCTATCAGCAGATTGAAGAGGCCAAGGCCGTTTGCCGCACCTGCAAGGTGATTGACGCATGTCTGAAGTGCGCTCTCGACACCAATCAGGATTATGGTGTCTGGGGCGGTCTGAGCGAAGATGAGCGTCGTGCCCTCAAGCGTCGTGCCATGCGCGCGCGCCGTTCCCAGGCCATGCAGATGCAGGTCTGACATTCAGACGACGAAAGTGGCTTACACGATGGTGGCCGGTCGGGTTCATGAAGGAATCCACCGGCCACCATCGTTATTTCGCCCATTGCCCCATCGCGCGGGACCCGGACTAGTCCTGTGCCGCTCGCAACTTCATATCAAGCACGACCCTGGTGCCTCCCCCGCGGCGCGGCGACCAGCGAACGGTTCCACCGAAATCATTGGTGACGAAGGTATTAATGATTTGCGTACCGAGTCCGGAACCGGAGGAACGGGCCATGCCGTCATGCTCCTCGTTGTCAAGACCGGTTCCGTCGTCTTCGACCACGACATTGAGATTGTTGCCGCCACGCCCCACGGAAATCGTGATATGGCCGTCCTTACGCCCCTCGAATCCATGTTCGACGGAATTGGTGATCAGTTCGGTGAGCACCAATGAGAGCGGTGTGGCATCCTGCGCGGGCATCATGCCGAATTTGCCGATGAAGTTGATGTCGATGTTCTGGTCACGCATGGTGGCAAGATCGACTGCCATCTTGAGCAGGCTCGAGATGACCTTGTCGTAGTCCACGATCTCATCGGCGGTCTGACTCAGACCCTCATGAACCGTGGCTATGGTCTGCACACGGCGCTGCGCCTCCCTAAGCTCCTTCTTGACCTCTTCGGATTTGGTCTTGCGCGCCTGCAGGCGCAGCAGGGCAGACACGGCCTGAAGATTGTTCTTCACGCGATGGTGGATTTCCGAAATGGTGGCGTCTTTGGTCTGCAACTCCTTCTCGCGTCTACGCAATTCGGTGACGTCACGACACAATACTATGCTGCCGACGCGCCCATTCGAATCCATCAACGGCAGCGAACGCATGGACACGGCCGACTTGTTGGCGTCAAGCTCGGAATCGACCGCCGCCTTTCCGCTCAGCACCAGCGGCAACGTTTCCAGAACCGGATCGTTCTCGCGCAGCAGCTTCGTACCGATCTCGCTCAGGTACTCCCCCTGCATGGTAATCACTGAACCGAGTCGACGGAAGCAGCTGATTGCGTTCGGAGACGCGTAACGCACGATGCCATCGACTGTGAGCACGATGAATCCATCCGCCACGCGCGCGTTGTGACGCTGATTCATGATGGGATTGAGGTACGGGAACTGGCCTCGCGGAATCATTTCATACAGCTGCTTTCCAGCGCTGATGCTCTCAGATTCGTAACGACCGTTCGATTCGCGGGTGGCCATGTTGGTCTCGCGGACCACGAGACCCAGCGTCTTGCCGTTATGACGCACCGGAGCGTATACGTTGCATACGGTTGAGTTTCCTACGGCCCGCAGCACCGTGGAGCGGAACACGGATTCGGATTCCATAGCCGCGTCGAGTTCCGTGCTCATCTCATCCGAAACGACTTCGCCTACTACATCGTCCGTACGTAGACTCATCACAGTGGATGGACGGCATTGTTCGGCGATGATGTACTTGCCTTCACCGTTCTGTAGGATGAGCAGCAAATCGGCAAAACTCAGATCAGCGATCACCTGCCAGTCAGCCACAAGATGATGGAGCCATTCGCGATCGTCGTCATCGAAATCAGGGCGCGTCGTCAGAATGTGTGAGAAATCAGCCATACGCTCCATCATACGCAATTCATGCGAGGTTGAGCGCGACACGACGATGACTTTCTCGGAAAACCGATTGTCATATATCCAATAGTTACGGTAACGTAGGTTACGGTTCCGTAAGTTACAGTGGAGGAGGGCTCATGTCGAACCCCACAGAGGCCCAGATTGAGCAGAAACGCGCCGCCATCGCAGCGATGAACGAGGAAGTGACGCAGGCGAAAGCTGACATGATCCGTGTTAAGG
>CAVEVJ010000340.1:0-2572 GCA_963619075.1 Acidaminococcaceae bacterium | reverse complement strand
GCGGATCCCACCAATTGGTTTCGACGATGGTGGCCACTCCCCCGGTTTCGCGGGTGACCAGATCGATCGCTTCGATGATGAACGCCTCGTTTTCGAAATGCGCGTTCATCACAACGATTTTGGTGAATCCATCGGCGATGAGTTCGCTCAACACGTCATGCATCTGATTGATGACGGTCGCACCGTTCATGTCGATGGTGCCCGGAAACAGCGGACCGCCGCCGGACAGAGGCTTCGACTTGTAACCATAGTTGATGGTCGGAGCCACGATGCCGTCGATACGTTCGGCCAGGTCTTCCGACACATGGCCAGCGATCATGGCGTCCACGCCCAACGGCAGATGCTGGCTGTGCTGCTCGGTGGAGCCGATCGGCACGATGACCGGCTTGGATTTCGACGCTTCGATTTCAGGCCAGGTCATGTGGTCCATACGGCGGCTGCTGTTCATTGCTACTCCTTACTGTGTATGTTCCTCTCGCCATGAAAATCGGGAAGAACCTGCTGGTTTTATGGTGCAAAGCCGTTCCGCCATGGGTTCAGGCGGAACGGCAAGTATTAATGTTGACGAATCGGTTCAATTGTGGTTCAGATGCGGTTCAGATCCTTATCGGTGTTCTCGTGGGAAAGAATCATCGCCACAAGCGCCACCGCGGCAACCGCCACCATGTACCAGGCCGGGGCAACGCTCGAACCGGTGGTGTAAATCAGCCAAGTGGCGATGAACGGTGCGGTGCCGCCGAAAATCGCATTGGCCAGATTGAAGCTGAATGCGAATCCGGTGAAGCGCACGGAAGTCGGGAAAGTCTCCGTCAGGTAGCTCGACAGCGTACCGTCATTGGCGGTCAGCGTGGCGCACATGGCCAGTTCGACGATCAGCACCGGCCAGAATTGTGCGGTGTTCAGCACCATGAAGGCGGGAACGGTAAGCACAATGAAGGCGACGCAGGCTCCGATGAGCACCTTCTTGCGGCCGAACAGATCGGAGATATGCCCCATGCCGAACACCAATGCGACGTACAGCACCAGGCAGATGGTGGTGATGGTGGAGGACTGCGCCGCAGCCATGCCGACGGTGTCGCTCAGATAGGTCGGCAGGTAGGTGAGCACGGTGTAGAAGCCGACGGCATTGAGCACGCATGCGCCGAAGCTGATGACCAAGGCCTTGAAATGATGCTGGAAGAGCTCACGCAACGGAGATACGGAGGTTTCCTTGGCCGAACCCTTCTGCTTATCGTCCAACGCGGCGGTCATGGAGGCATAGACCGGGGAATCGGCAAGCTTCGTACGAATGTAGTGCACAATCAGACCGAGCGGACCCGCCATCAGGAACGGCACCCTCCAACCCCAAGAGGTCAGGGCGTCGGAGCTCATGGATGCGGTCATGACGGTGGCAAGCGTGGAACCGGCAAGCAGGCCGATGGCCGTCGAAGCCGGAATCAGGGAGCAGTAAATGCCTCGTTTGCTGGTCGGCGCGTACTCCCCTAGGAACGTGGCCGCACCGGCATACTCGCCGGATGCAGAGAATCCCTGCACCATGCGCAGCAGCAACAGCAACGCCGGAGCCAAGATGCCGACCATCGCGTAAGAAGGCAGGCATCCGATCAGGAAGGACGCTCCCGACATGAACATGATGGAGATCGCGAGCGCACCCTTGCGTCCTTTCTTATCGCCGAAGTTGCCCCAGAACAGCGCGCCTATCGGACGGAGCACGAACGACAGGGCGAACACGCCGAACGTTTGCAGCATGGCGACGGTATGGTTGCCGGACGGGAAGAAGACGAGTGCGATGGTGGTTGCGAAATAGGAATACGATGCGTAGTCGAACCATTCGATGAAGTTGCCGAGGAAGGACGAGAAGGCCACCTTCTTGACCATGTCCTGTTCTTCGGACTGAGGAGACACGGAAGCCATCTTGGCGGTTGCGATTGATGCGCTGACACTCATAATGACACCGACCTTTCTACTGTTGATCTGCCGTCCGCCTTTTCGTTCCTCCTGCGGACGTCGTGTCTCCGACTATCGTTCTCGGTATTTGCACTTAAGTGAACTGCCGGTTAAACCGTAACCGTGCGATTTTGACGTTTTGCACAGCTCCCCCTACTTGAGTTCCACCATGGTCAGCGATCTGCGGTTTCGTTGGGATTGCACCAGTTTTGCCCCTAGCAGCAACATGGACCAGCTTGTTTTGCTGGACGGCGAGACCCCGACGATCTGCGTCACTTTGTCAAGCCGGTTGTAGAGCGTCTGTCGTTGGATGCCCAGCTGTTCGCACGCTCCGGTTTTGTTGTCGAGGTTGTCAAAACATGCGCAGAGGGTGTCGATCAACACGGAATTACGCATCAGTTCGTAGCCCACGGTCTGCGTGATCACCATACGGATGGCATCGTCGGTGCGCCCCACTTCCAGCATGCGCCTCAGCAGTGTGGCATCGGTGCAGGCAAGACTCCCATATGGATAGCCGTCGTCGTCTTTCTGAACATTCAGCATGGTGCGCAACGCGCCGAACGCATCCATCAGTGAGATGGTGTCGAGCGCCACGTGACCATGCACCGCATATATGTAGTCGCTGGAC
>CAVEVJ010000339.1:0-8520 GCA_963619075.1 Acidaminococcaceae bacterium | reverse complement strand
ACGTACAACAACAGCATCGCCAACTCCTGGTGGCTGCGCATCGTGGCTTGGATTTTGGTGGCGATTGCCGCGTTCCTGTGCTGGCGTTGGTTCAATTCGCCGTGGGGTCGTGTGCTCAGGGGCATTCGTGAGGATGAGAACGCGATTCGTTCGCTCGGCAAGCCCGTTACGCGCTATAAGATGGAATCGTTGGTTCTCGGTGGCCTGTTCGGTGCGATGGCCGGCATCATTTTCGTGCTGCCGCGTTCCGTGCAACCGGATTCGCTCGGACGCACCGTCACCTTCTACGTGTGGACGATTCTGCTGTTGGGCGGCGCGGCCACGATTCTCGGTCCGATATTGGGCTCCTGCGTGCTGTGGGTGCTGCTCACCTTCGTCAAGGAGGTCATGCGCAACACGGTTCCCGAAACCCTGATCTCCTCCAACCAGATTGAAGCCCTCGGCTGGGTGATCGTCGGCGTCGCGTTGATGTGCCTGGTGATTTTCAGACCGCAAGGCCTGTTGGGCAACCGAAAGGAGTTGGCTTTCCATGCCTGATACAACGAATACTCGGCAATCCGCCGTATCGTCTTCCCCGCGGTCCGGTGTTCCGTTCCATGATTTGACGAAGTGGGCCACCAAAGCGCCGGAAGGCGAGGTGCTGATCTCCACCGCATATAGGGACAAAGTCACCGATGACCTCAAATTCGTGGAAAACAAGCCGGGCGTGCATAAGCCCGACCCAATTCTGGTCGCCGACAACGTGACGCGCAGATTCGGCGGTATGACCGCTGTGGACGTAAGCCACTTCGAAATCGAACGTCATGGCATCACCGCGCTGATCGGCCCGAACGGTGCCGGCAAAACCACGTTCTTCAATCTGATGACCGGTTTCGATACGCCGAATACCGGCACGTGGCAGTTCGACGGCAAAGACATGGCCCATGTGCATCCCGAGAAGGTGGCGCGTATGGGCATGGTCCGCACGTTCCAGCTAACGAAGGTCATGAGCCGTCTGACCGTGCTCGACAACATGCTGCTCGGTGCGCCCGTGCAGCCGGGCGAAGGCATGTTCCGCGCACTGATTCCTGGAATGTGGAAGCGTCAGGAGAAGGAGAACATCGAGAAGGCGGAAGCGTTGCTGGAGCGCTTCCTGCTGATCAAGAAGAAGGACGATTACGCGCGCTCGCTCTCCGGAGGTCAGCGCAAGTTGCTGGAAATGGCCCGCGCGTTGATGTCCGACCCGCAGCTGGTCATGCTTGACGAGCCGATGGCCGGTGTGAATCCGGCGCTGAAACAGTCGCTGCTCGACCACATCATGGCGTTGCGTGAGGATGGCACGACGGTGCTGTTCGTGGAGCATGACATCAACATGGTGCGTCATATCGCCGATTGGGTCACCGTGATGGCGGAAGGCAAGATCGTTGCCGAAGGCCAACCGAAGAGCGTGATGAGCGATCCGGCTGTGATCGACGCTTACCTGGGTGCGCACGCCAATGTGGATCTGGGCGACGATTCCGTGCTTGAGAATTTGAAGGAGTCCTGAGATGAGCGACATCGCAAGTGTCACCGAGCCGTCGGTTCTGGCCGATTCCGCAAAACCGGATGTTCGTGAAGAAAACGCGGAAGGCCTGACCCGTGCGCAGATCCACGTAGGGGAACCCGCGGGAGATCCTCTGCTGGATGCGGTCGATCTGATCGCGGGGTACATTCCCGGTGTGAACATCCTCAATGGTGCGTCCCTGACTTTGCATGAGGGCGAGATCGTCGGCATCATCGGTCCGAATGGTGCCGGAAAGTCCACGCTGCTCAAGTCGTTGTTCGGACTGGTGCGTATCCATTCGGGCAAGTTGATGCTGCATGGTGAGGACATCACCAACATGCGCGCCGACAAGCTCGTCTCCCGCGGCGTCGGATTCGTGCCGCAGACCGAAAACGTGTTTCCCAGCCTGACCATCGCGGAAAACATGCATATGGGCGCGTTCCAGGCGCCGAAACTGTTCAATGAGCGGTTCGATTACGTGTGCTCCATCTTCCCCAAGCTGGGCCAGCGCAGGAGTCAGCTCGCAGGCCAGCTTTCCGGCGGTGAACGTCAGATGGTGGCCATGGCCCGCGCCCTTATGATGAAGCCTTCCGTGCTGTTGCTTGACGAGCCTTCCGCCGGTTTGTCTCCGATGTTGCAGGACGAGACCTTCATTCGTGTGCGACAGGTCAACAAGGCGGGAGTCTCCGTGGTCATCGTCGAACAGAACGCCCGTCGTTGTCTGCAGATCTGTGACCGTGGCTACGTTCTCGATCAGGGCCGCAACGCGTATTCCGGCAAGGGCCGTGATCTGATGGAAGATCCGAAGGTCATCTCCCTGTACCTTGGCAATCTGGAAGAGGAGGTGGCCGAGGAAGGAAGGTGATTCCGTTCCATCCGGGAGATTCCGGAACGGAGCATACGTCGATCCCCACCGCCGGCGATACCCCCGCCGGCGGCTTCGTCGTGCCTGAAAACCGTTGGAAATACTTGTGTTTCCAATAGTTTTCGGATTTCATATCGGATTAACTTCATGCACACACATTCGGTTTGTGGGATTCCTATATTTCAAACTAACGATTGCGAGGGGTCAAGAACAATCAAGGCGATCGCAATCATCACCAAGGGTTCGGCATTCGTCCGAATCAAGAGAGGGAATGGTGATTCTTATGAAATATATCAATGCGAAGGGCATGAAGAAGCTGTCGATCACGATGACCGCGGCGATTGCCGCCGCTGTGATGTCGCTCGCCGGTTGTGGCGCAAGCTCCAGCAGTGATGCCGATTCATCGGATTCCAGTGCCAAGACCACCCAGTTCGTGCTTGGCGGACTGTGGCCGGAAACCGGCTCCCTGGCTTATCTTGCGCCTCCTGAACTGGCCGCCGAGAAGCTCGCGGTCAAAGACATCAACGATGCGGGCGGCGTGCTTGGCAACGACATCACCACAGTCGATGCCGATACCTCCGATGCGGATCATGCCGATCAGAACACGTCCGCAGCCCAGTCCGTGCTGAGCAAGAATCCGTCGTTCGTCATCGGCCCGGTCTCCAGTTCCGTGGTCAAGAACACCTACAAGTCCATAACCTCGCAGAATATTCCGATGCTGTCGATGGGCGCCACTTCCGCCAGCTTCTCCGGCCTGTCCGACTACTTCTTCCGTACCGTCGCCCCCGATACCGTGCAGGGCGCAGTGATGGGCAACCTCATTGCCCAGGATGGCGTGCAGAAGCTTGCCATCGCGGTCTTCAACGACGAATACGGCACAGGTCTGCGCGATACGGTCGTCAAGACCGTAAGTGAAGCGGGCGTCGATATCGTCTACGGCGAGGAGGACACCTTCGATCCGACCGAGACGAACTTCTCTTCGATCGCCACCGCCATCAAGGCGTCCGAACCCGACGCGACACTCGTCATCGCCTTCGATCAGACCAAGCCCCTGATCAAGGCGCTCGCCTCCGCCGGCGTGGACATGAGCAAGCTGTATTTCGTCGACGGCAACACCTCCGATTACTCCAGCGAACTTGATGCCGGCCTGCTCAAGGGCTCCAAGGGCACCATCCCCGGCGTCAACCCGTCCGATGAGTTCCTCGAGCGCCTTGAATCCACCGGTGTGGATCTGAAGAACACCACCACCTACGGTGCCGAAACCTACGACGGCATCATTCTCGCAGTCCTCGCCGCGCAGAAAGGCGGCAGCGCCGACGGCAAGACCATCCAGGCCAACATGGCGGCGGTCTCCGGCGCGGACGGCGGTGAGAAGTGCGACTCCTACAAGGCGTGCCTCGCTCTGCTTGAGGACGGCAAGGACATCCAGTACCAAGGCCAGACCGGCATCGGACCGTTCAACAAGAACAATGATCCAAGCTCCGCGAACATCGGTGTCTACATCTACGACGGCGACAACAAGCCGGTCTTCGACCACATCCAGTCCGGCGACGTTCCGACCGACTGACGGTAGGTAGGTCGCGGCGGCGGCCGGCAAACGCAGGATGCGTGGCCGCCGCCGTACCTCAATTGCAAGCATTGTGGAAATGAGATACAGAAAAAGAGGAAGTGATGATAATGAAGAACAGCAATTCCAAGAAAACCCTGATTACGATTACCGCGGCGGCGGCCGCGCTGACGATGATGCTGTCCGGTTGCGGCTCGTCTTCGTCCGATAGCGCCGACAGTTCGTCGGATTCCAGTGCCAAGACCACGAAGTTCGTAGCCGCGGGCCTGTTCCCGCTTACCGGTTCCATGGCATACCTCGGCCCGGCCAACATCGCTACCATGAAGCTTGCGCAGAAGGACATCAACGATGCCGGTGGCGTGCTCGGCGAGGACATCGAAATCACGTCGGCCGATACGTCCGATGCGGATCATGCCGATCAGAACACGTCGTCCGCGCAGTCGGTGCTCGCCAAGAACCCGTCCGTCGTGGTCGGCCCACCGTCAAGCTCCGTGGTCAAGAACACCTACAAGCAGGTCACTTCCGCCAAGGTGCCGATGATTTCCTCGGGCGCCACGTCCACGGCCTTCTCCGGGCTGAATGATTACTTCTTCCGCACCATTCCGCCGGACACCGTGCAGGGTGCCGTGCTGGGGCAGATTATCGCCCAGGACGGTGTGAAGAACCTTGCCATCGCGGTCTTCAACGATGAATACGGCACGTCCCTGCGTGATGTGGTCGTCAAGACCGTGGAGGATGCCGGCGTGAACGTCGTCTACGGCGAGAAGGACACCTTCGATCCGACCGAAACGAACTTCTCCTCGCTGGTGACCAGCATCAAGGCAACCAACGCGGATGCTACGCTGGTGATCGCCTTCGACCAGACCGTGCCGCTCGTCAAGGAGCTCGCGGCCCAAGGCGTCGATACCCACAAGCTGTATATGACGGACGGCAATACCGTCGACCATTCCGAAGACTTCGACGCGGGTCTGCTGGAAGGTTCCGTCGGCACCATTCCGGGTGCTCATCCGACCGATGAATTCCAGAAGAACGTCAAGTCCTTCGATTCCGACGTGACCGACTTCACCTACACCGCCGAAACCTACGACGCCATCGTGCTGGCCGCGCTGGCTGCCCAGAAGGGTGGTTCGGCGGACGGCGAGACCGTGCAGAAGAACCTCATGGCGGTCTCCGGCTCCACCGGCGGCGAGGAATGCGATTCCTACAAGGCTTGTCTGGCCCTGCTTGAGGACGGCAAGGACATCCAGCACAAGGGTCAGACCTCCATCGGAGCGTTCAACGACGCGCATGATCCGAGCTCGGCATCCATCGGCGTCTACAAGTACGATTCCGACAACAAGCCGGTCTTCGACCATTCTCAGGAAGGTTCCGTACCTACGGCCTGATCGTAGGGATCGCACGGCGAACTTGAGCGGCGCAACGTAAGATACGGCGCAACGTAAGGGGCTGCGTGACGCAAGCGGTAATCGCAAGCGTTGCGTAAGCCCTTTCCTATGTGCGTGATCAAATGTGATTTCGGATATCCACGCACCATGATTCACGAGATGAAAGAACGCCACTTTTCCGGGAGCGCCGCGCGTCCGATAGCGAACCGGTTCGAGAATATGTAAAATGGCCGTACTAGTCTGTTAAGTTCCAACGATGCAAATATAGCGGAGAAGAGGTGAATGATGGTCGGCATGCGCGACGTGGCGAAGAAGGCCGGGGTGTCGCTGAGTACCGTCTCACTGGTGGTCAACAAAACCGGATATGTATCCGATGATATGCGTGAGCGCGTGCAACATGCCATGACATCGCTCAACTATGTGCCGAACGAACTGGCGCGCAACCTGTACCATAACCGCACCAATATGGTCGGCGTGATCGTGCCGACCATCCGGCATCCCTTCTTCTCCACATTCACGGCGCATCTGCAGCACGCGCTCGCCGCCCGCGGATTACGTACGATGCTGTGTTCCACAGCCGATGAGGAAAACGGCGAAATCGAATACATCGACATGTTGCGCCGCCGCATGATGGACGGCATCGTGATGAGCGGCCATACGTCGCACGCGCCCGACTACTGGACCTCCATACACCGTCCGATCGTTGCGTTTGACCGCGTTCTGGGAGAAGGCATCGCGTCAATTGGCTCCGACCATGAACAGGGCGGACGGTTAATCGCCGATTTGCTGATCCGCACGGGCGCCCGTCATGTTGCGATGATCGGCGGTCCGCGTGAGCAGTTCTTCGATTTGGACGCGCTCGGTGAGGCCGAGCCTGAATCGTTTGATCTTGGAAAGACGACCTTTCCCACGGTGCGTTATTACCTCACGTTGGAACAGGAACTGACGAGGGCCGGCGTGCGGTATGACTATGTGGAAGCTGGTGAGGTCATGGACTTCGATGGCTACTATCGCGCCGTGGAACATGTGCTGGATAATGCCGGACCGGATGGCGTCGATGCCGTGGTCAGTTCCGATATCGGTGCTGCGTTCTGTATACGGGAAGCGTTGCGTCGCGGCATTTCGGTGCCCCGCGATTTGCAGATCGTCGGCTATGACGGCACGTATCTGACCGATGTGGCCGGTATGAAGATGACTGCGGCCGCGCAGGATTTCTCCGCGATCGCGGAAGCCGTGGTCGGCCGCATCACACAGGCGATTGACGATGAGGATGCCGCAGCGGCACGTGCACCATTGACGGGCGACGGCAAGCCGTTCGAGCCGAATGTGCTGATTCCTGTGTCCATCACCATGGGCGACACCACAAGAGCGGTGCCGCCAGCCGATAATCGTTCGTAGTTTCCGTAGGTTCCGAAGTCTTCGGAACCTTGACTACGATTTCACTCGTAGTCGCCGGTGGGGCCGATTTTCAGCGCGTCACCGTGCGTGCGTCCGGAATGAATCGCGTCGTTGATTGCCTGGATCTGCTCGGCATCCACGATCAGGGAACGTCCGTCGATCTCACTGATCGGAATTACCCAACCACCGTGCGTCATGTACAGGCTGTCGGCCTCGCATAATTCGTCGATCGGCAGCTTCTTGTAGACCGCCTTATATCCCTCCTGCAAGGCCCAAGCGAACATCTCACGCTGCGATGTGCCGTTGAGAATGCCGATGCGAGGGTCGGGAGTGATGAATTCGTCGTCATAACGCGCCACAATCGAGGAATTCGGGCATTCCAACGTATAGCCGTCTTCCGTATACAGAATTGCGTCGCCGACGCCCCGCCGCGCGCATTCGCGGTGTACGGCGCAGTTGAACGCATAGCTGAGGGTCTTCGCGCCGTTGAGCAGCCAGGGAGCGCGGGACGTGATGTCAGACGGATATCCGCGGGTCATCGACGCCATGGTGATCGGTTCGAGCGAATGCAAGGTGCCTTTGGCGTCGAGGAAGATGAAAATGGTGGGCGTGCGGTCGGACGTCTTGCCTACGCCGGTATCGGGGTCAAGGCCGCGCGAAACGATGATGCGCAGCATCGGGCCGGGTTCCGGATCGTCATACTGGTTGATGACCAGTTCCACGGCACGGATCAGCGCCGGAATGTTCGGCTCGGGCATGTCCATGAGCTTCGCGGATTGCGCAAGACGCTTGAGATGATTCTCCAGCGAAACCGGGAACTTCTTCCACACGGTGGTCGCTTCGAAGATGCCGTCACCGCGCAGCACGCTCAGATCAAAAGCGTTGATGATGCTGTCGGCAGGGTCGGCGAATCGTATCAAATCTTCGTCCGGTGCGACGGATGTGCCCCCAAACAGTGTTTTGCCGTTGCCGACGCCCAGAACAATCGAACTCATGGGAACCTCTCTTCCTGCGCGCGCAACCTTCGCGTGGAATCTACGGCGCGAATCGTGCGGATGGCGCGAATCCCAATCATATGAACATGCCGATTATGCGAAAACGGCCGCACGATGCGGACCGTTGAAACCAACGCAGGGAATCGGGACGACGGCATGGAACCGCCGTGCAACACCCACCCTAACGAATGTATGTTTCCGTGCGGAACCGCCAATTTGCAAGGCTGAAACATTGGCGTCACGAAAGTCAAAGCCCCGTAACGTTGTGCGTTCATCGTGGTGTTCAAGAGAGGTTTCCGTAGCCTGTGGACCAAGCCGAATGGTCTTCCGCGGCACGGGTAAGGAAGGTGCGAACAATGGTTGATCTTGATGCGTCATCCACTCCGGCGGCCGCGCGTGCCGCGTTCCGCGCTGGACAGGTACAGCCGACGTGCGGCGTCGCGCAAGGCTATGCGCAGGCGAATCTGATAATTCTGCCGAAAGAGCAGGCCTTTGATTTCCTGTTGTTCGCACAACGCAATCCAAAACCCTGCCCGTTGCTGGAGGTGATGGAACCGGGCGTTGCCGAACCGGCGACCGCTCCGGGAGCCGACATTCGTACCGATGCGCCAATGTATCGCGTGTGGAAGCGCGGTGAATTGGTGGCCGAAGTGACGGATATTCGCGACTATTGGCGGTCCGATTTGGTGACGTTCGTGATCGGCTGCAGCTTCACATTTGAGTTTCCGCTGATGGAAGCTGGCATTCCGGTACGGCACATCACCGCTGGGCGCAATGTGCCCATGTAC
>CAVEVJ010000338.1:0-9030 GCA_963619075.1 Acidaminococcaceae bacterium | reverse complement strand
ATCTTGGTCTGTTACGCTGCGAATCGTTCTGCTTGGGCCTCGCTGGTATTTTGTTGTGCTTTTACATGGGATATACAAGAGTTCCTAAGGTCCCATTGCTGCATCTTGTCTTTGCGCTGATTATCGTCAGTCCGCCTAATTTGATCTTTATCATGAGCGGCCTGAACAATGATACTTTGGCTTTTACTTGCGTTACGATTTTTGTGTTTGGTTGCGTACGCTTTGTGGAACGACGGTATACGAAACTTACGTTCTTCCTCATAGCTTTGGGCATTTCCTCGTCTCTGTTGACAAAACTCACTGCAGGAATGGTGGTTTGCTTTACTGCAGTAGTCATAGTTGCCTATACATTGCTGCGAGAACGTGACCCGAAAGCGTTGCTGCGTAAGGAATTCGCTATCTCTCTGCCGATTTATGCGCTTCCCTTGGCATACTACGCAATGCTTATTGGACGCTACGGTACCGTACAGCCAAGCTATCAGAAGTTGGCTTTGTCGGAATATCTGGAAGGGCCGTTCTACACTCCGATTACCGAACGCCAGGATATGTCTCTTAGTCAGTATGTTGTGTATTACTGGACTAATTTCACTCGTTCTTGGTGCTCTTTCCCTTATGCGTCTGATATTCAGCGTCCAACCCTAACATCGTTCAGTCTTGAATCCATTGCCATTACATGCACGTTGCTGCTGCCGATTGGAATTGTTATTTGCGCAAAAACCCGAGTCTCTAGATACATATCTTTTGGGGTTGTCGGGATGTGGCTGGTTTCGCTGTATCAGTTCTGGTCAGCGTTGAGTGGATTTTATCGTAATGGTTATACCGGTGCGTTCCAAAGTCGCTATTATCTATGCGTGATTGCGGTATTTGCGTTCGCTATCATCGCTTTGATATGGCAATTCCTAACGAAGCCTGACCTTGGAATAGAGGAGCGGACGTTGACCTCTTTCGGAAGTTGGATCTGTGGCTTGTTCGCGCTCATGCTGGTACTGGACGGGTATATTCTTTCGTTCCTGTACCATGCGCCGGAGCTGACGGTTTTTGCTGGCTAAAATATGGTCTGCGATGGTGCGTAGGATTGACGAAAGTTGATGAAGAACTGTTTATGCAGGGGATTGTATGCGACTTTTTATCCAGATTCCATGCCTCAATGAGGAACGGACATTGCCGATGGTGTTGGAGAAGATGCCTACTGAGATTCCCGGCGTTGACGACATTCAGCTGCTTATCATCGACGACGGATGTTCTGACAAGACGGTCGAAGTAGCGCGGAATCTTGGCGTTCGCCACTTCGTACATCACGCCAAACCGATGGGTTTGGCTCGTGCTTTCCGTGATGGCGTGGATTATGCGCTTAAACATGGTGCGGATATTGTCGTTAATACGGATGGAGACAACCAGTACCCAAGCGAAACCATCGGGGAGCTGGTACAGCCTATCATTCGTCATGAGGCCGATATCGTGGTTGGCGATAGACAGACCGCGACTATCAAGGAATTCAGCTGGTTCAAGCGTAAGATGCAACACCTTGGTTCCTGGGTGGTCAACAAAGCTGCAGGTACGAACATTCCAGATGCCGCCAGCGGTTTCCGTGCCTACTCTAAAAATTCCCTGCTCAAGTTGAATATCGTGACCGAATTCAGCTATTGCATGGAGACCATTATTCAAGCGGGCAATAAGCGTATAGCCATTACCTCGTATGCTATCAAGACCAATCCCAAAACCCGTGAGTCTCGTCTATTCAGCAACATTTTTGAGCATATGGCCAAGTCGGGTGGAGCGATAATCCGTAGTTTCCTGATGTTCAAATCGAACGTCATCTTTAAATGGTCCGCCATTGTTCTCGGGGTTCTAGGTCTTATTCCATTCGTACGGTTCCTTGCGCTTGCCTGCATGGGCAACAGCGCTGGCCACGTGCAGTCGCTTCTGCTCGGTGTCGCTTTGCTGATGTTGAGCGCTTTCTGTATTGCATTGCAAATCATCTCGGAAGTGCAACGCATCCAACGCAAGTTGGTGGAAGACCAGTTGGAGCGTACGAAAGAGATTCTCTACTCGACTGAATATCAGCGGATATGGGCTCAACAAAACGAGTACGGTGAATTTCCGCCTGCGCAGACGCTTGACTGAGTTTTGAGACTGGGAAGCGAGGTCTTTTCCATGCCGCGAGTTCTGGCATTCGGTACGTATAACGCACGCAAGCATCCACGGGTCAGTATTCTTATTGACGGTCTGCGCAAAAATGGTTGCCAGGTCGAAGAGATTAACGAGCCCTTGAAGCTCAGTACCGCTCAACGCGTGGAAATTCTTAAAAAGCCGTGGAAGGTGTTTGGATTCGGTTGGAATTTGCTGAAATTGTGGCGTTCGCTTGCCAAACGTGCCAAAGCGTGGATGAAGTCGAATGGTAAGCCGGATGCGGTATTAGTCGGCTATATGGGCCATTTTGATGTGCTTCTTGCCCGTCAAGTATTCAAAGGAGTGCCGATTATCCTCGATCATCTTATCTTTGCCGGTGATACGGCGAAGGATCGGGGCGCGCAAGGACTGAAGGTCGGCCTTTTGAAAGGCCTTGACAGTATCGCTACAAAGTCTGCGAACCTGGTGGTGTTGGATACTGAGGAACACCAGCGAATGCTTCAGCGAGGAATCCGTAGCATGGTGGTTCCCGTTGGCGCTTCTGATGAGTGGTATTCGGCGGCGGAGGCACAAAAGTCCGACCGGACGATGGATGCCGTGTTCTATGGTCTCTATACGCCATTGCAAGGCGTGCCGGTGATTGCCAAGGCCGCACGGATACTTGCGCAACGAGGTGTTGATCTGAATTTCACCTTGATCGGAAAAGGGCAAGATTACGAGGAAGTTCGTACGCTTTGCGAAGGACTCGATAACGTTACGTTTCTTGAATGGGTGGAACCGGAAGAGTTGCCTTCGGTAATCGCTTCACATGCCATATCATTAGGCATCTTCTCAACCACTCCCAAAGGTTTGCATGTGGTGCCTAATAAGGTATATCAATCTATGGCTGCTGGTTGTGCGGTCATTACCAGCAACACCAAGCCGCAGCGCAGAATGCTGGGCGATGGTGCGACCTTCGTTGAACCAGGCAGTGCGAAGTCATTGGCTGATGCCATTGAATCCTTGGCGACAACTCCGAGTTTTTTGAGGCAGGAGCAGCGAAAAGCTTTGGAAAACTCAAAGCGATTCACCGATAAAAACGTTACTGAAGAACTTGCTCAGTGGATCAAGGATTGTGTGTGAAACAAAAGAATCCGGCGCGGCGGCGAGGGTGAAGGTAGGAATCATATGAACAAGCTGAAAAAAGTGTTTAATTCTCCTTTGTTGCGTTGGGCTTTCCTCCTCGTTGCGCTTTGTGGCCTCGTCTGGGCGGTCGTCAAGAATCTGGATTCTTTGATTTCCTCGTTGTCTTTGTTGCCATGGTACGTTGCTGTCTTTGCCGTCGTTCTGGCAATAGTGTATGTCTTTTTTACGATGTGGTCATGGAAGGTCATTCTTAAGGATCTTGGCTCGGATATTGATTGGAACACTGCGACTCAGCTGTTTGGAGTTAGCCAGATAGGGAAATACATTCCTGGAGGGGTGTGGAACATTGTTGCGGCGGCGGAAATCGGTCGTGACCATGACATTCCTGCCCGACGTTCGGTAACGGCTATGACCGTCGCTGTTTTGATTTCTCTGCTTTCCGGAACGGGCATTGGCGTCATCACGGTGTTGAGCACATCCGTGTCGATTCAGATACCTACGTGGCTTATCGTTGCGTTGTTGATGTTCCTTGTGATATTACTGATGCCGCCGGTGCTCAATCGTTTGATTGAGCTTGGTTTCAAGCTGTTGAAAAGGCCAGCTCCGGAAAGCCATCTGACATTCAGCGGTTTGGGATTGGCTACAATACTGGCAATTGTTGCATGGATTATTTCTGGTGCTCAGATATGGATTCTTGCTTGTGGTTTCGGAGTGAGCCCATCAGTGGATAGTTTGGCTCTTTCGGTTGGTTCCTACGCTTTGGCTTGGGTGGCTGGCTTTCTGGTTGTTTTTGTGCCAGCTGGTACGGGTATTCGCGAAAGCGTACTTGGAATATTCTTTGTGAGTGTTCTTAGTTCTGGCGGTGTTCTGGCGGTCGTGCTAATTAGTCGTATCGCCATGACGATCGCCGATTTGGTGTTCGCCGGTACAGGGGCCCTTCTGAAAATGAAGCGATGAAGGACCCCGGAAAGCGGTCGGATAATGCCGTAAGTGGATTAGCGCAAATCAGTCACGCTTAAACAAATCTCGGGTGAAGACTTTGTCGGCAATGTCTGAAAGTTCGTCATTCCAACGATTGGCGACAATAATGTCAGATTGCTGTTTGAACTTGGCCAAGTCATGGGTGACCTCGCTACCGTAAAAATCAGGTTTATCGAGTGTGGGTTCGTAGATCACTACTGTTACGCCTTCGCCTTTAAGCCGTTTCATCACGCCTTGAATAGCGGATTGGCGGAAATTATCAGATCCCGATTTCATGGTTAAGCGGTAGATTCCTACCAAAGGATTTTTTACGTTTCGAACCTTTGCGAGGATTTCATCGGAGATGAAGTCTTTGCGGGTGCGATTTGCCTCTACTATTGCCTCAATGAGGTTTTGTGGCACCTGATTGTAGTTGGCGAGCAGCTGCTTCGTGTCTTTAGGCAGGCAGTATCCGCCATAGCCAAAACTTGGATTATTGTATCCATCGCCGATTCGCGGATCAAGGCAAACTCCATTGATGATTTCACGAGTGTCCAGTCCTCTGCTCTCCGCATATGTATCAAGCTCATTGAAATAAGCCACACGTAGTGCCAGATATGTGTTGGCGAACAGCTTGATGGCTTCGGCTTCGGTGGTGCCGACCACGATCTTCGGGATGCCTGTGCTGCCATCTGGATTCATTCTGGTCTGTTCATCTGAATCGGTGCCTTGTTCGAGGAGAGAGACGAAAAGGTGAGCGGCCTCCACCGATTTTTCATCGTGCTGCGGAGCTCCAACCACAATACGACTGGGATGCAGATTGTCATACAGTGCATGACCCTCGCGTAGGAATTCTGGAGAAAATAGAATACGGTCATCATGCAGCCGATCGCGCAATTGCTGGGTATAGCCGACTGGAATGGTTGACTTGATTACGATCCATGCCTCTGGAGCATATTCACGCACTGAAGCAATCGCGGATTCCACACTGGACGTGTCGAAGTAGTTTCTTTGCTCGTCATAATTGGTGGGGGTTGCTATCACGGCAAAGTCAGCGTCGGAGTAAGCGCTTTCCGGGTCAATCGTTGCACGAAAGTCCAAAGGATGTGTGCCATTGGCGTTGTCGGTAAGAAATCGGGTGATTTCGGAATCCACGATTGGGCTTCGGCCATCGTTGAGCAAAGTCACTTTCTCAGGCACGATATCGAGTGCGTGAACTTCGTTGTGCTGTGACAACAGCAACGCGACTGAAAGACCTACATATCCGGTTCCTGCAACCGCAATCTTCATAAGCACTCACTTTCAAAGGTTTTGTGTAGCCTGTAACTATTGGTCATTGTATGTATAGAAGGTATGGGCAAGAGGGTTCGGTGAACCGCTCGGTTACAGCAAATCCACAAAGCCTGTTTCTTTGAGATAGTTCTTGCCGATGGTCATGTCGTATTGAATGAGTTTGTACTCTTGGAGCATGGTTTTGGCTTCCTCCGACAGATCTTTTTCGTCGATCATATTGCCCGAAGCATCAAGATAAACCGGTTCATCTGTGTTGCCATTGCCGGAGGCCGGAACTGATATAGCCGATACGACCTGATGCATTTGAGTCAGAAAAGCCAGATAAGGACTGACCTTCGCGTTCATATGCGAGGCCAGTTGAGATACGAAATAGTTTGATGATGTGTATGCGGATGATGCGACGTCCAATTTGCTTTGCGCCGAGGACGAAGCGTTGTTGGACCAAATAAAATAATCGGTCTCGTGCAAACCAAGAGTGTTTTGGGAATCGGAGCTCGCTGTTGGATAGATACCCGGCAGATGATCGCCGTAGAAAATAACGGTAATCGGTCGGTCGATTTCATTGAGCTTATTCAAGAATTCTTGTGTAGCCTGATCGGTGTAGTTAATGCCTTTCGCGTAGGTCTCGATATTTGTCTTCTCGGAATCCTGAAGATTCTGAGAGGTGTCTAAATCCTTGAATTGGTTGTTCTCGTAAAAATCAGAGTAGGGCATATGGTTCTGCATGGTCACGACCTGATAGAACATATTGGTGTCGTCTGAATCAATATGTTCAAGTACTTGGGCGTAGAGGGACTCATCCGAGGCGTACCAAGCGGAATCGATGGGTTGGAGATCGTTGAGCTGCGGTTTACCATCCGTGGCGTAGAACTTGGAGAATCCAAATTTCCTGTAGTTCAGATCACGGAAATACATGTTTCGGTTGTACGCATGCAATGCGATTGAAGAGTCTTCCCCATTTACGTCATTCCAAGCCTGATTGAACGTATATGCCCATTTTAAGGAAGGGACAAGCTGCTGATAGGCGACGGATAGCGTCGAACTGTAGTTGGCCATGGAAAGGCCGGTCAATGTCTGATATTCGATATTCGCTGTACCTCCTCCGTAGCCGGGGGAGAGCATCAAGCCGGAAGTTGTCTCAGTCTTCAGTTGACGTATGTACGGTATCGGGTCTTCACTGAAACTGACTCCTGGAACACGTGTTGGGTCAGAGAACGTTTCGGAAAGCAGCATGATCACGGTGCTGTCTGTCAGGTTTTCAGTTCGGGTCTGATTAATTTGCTGCGCGGCGTTGGTATATTTTTCAGCAATCTCTTCCATGGCCTGTTGGGAATATCCCGTAGGCTTATCCATTGTTTTTGTGTGAGCAAGACGGAGGAAATTAACCACTGGACCGTTATTCGTGGAATCCGCCAGCCCATTCCACAACTGTGGACTATCGGATAGACTCTTCGCAAAATTTGTAGACCAATAGTCGTTATTGCCGAATCCCCAGGTGAAGGAGAAAACCAGTGCGACACTCAAAACTGCGGCCAGTGTACGAGTCGATGTGCCTACTATATTTTTAACGTTGGCGAATGGATGTTTCCAGGAACAATAAATGAATGTACGACGTCCGTCAACGAATTGCATGATGATGCAGATGATGACAAGCCATATGACTCCTACGGTCGCATTATGTACCAAGGTCTGACTGGATTCGGGTATAAAAGAAGCTAATTCTCCTGTGTTTCCGCCAGTAATAAAATTAAGGTCTGCTGGTAGTATCGGTTCGTTTCTGGTTTCCATTTTTATATGGTTCGCAACAGCGTATACTGTCATTATTGAGCCGAAAATTGCAGTAGAAACCCAGAATCTGTTTAATATAAATACGAGAGTGAGATATAGTACGCCAAGAATGATGAAATTGAGAAGGACTTGATACTTTTGTTCAAGCCACATTTGGCAAACAAATTTTGTAGTTTGTCCTGCCACACTCTCGAAGATTTTCGTAGTCTCTTCTACATCTTCTCCAATATTATATTCGGGCTCTGAATACATACCCCATTGGATAAAGATAACCTCGAAAGCTGTCATAAGGGTGAAGACAATTGTATATAGAGAGTAGGAAAAACGATGGCGTTTTTTCCAGATGGCACTAATCTTACTAGCTATCTCAGTGAGGATTTTATAAACATTTGAGTCGGTGAATTGCTTCCATGTTTTATTAATGGGTGCGACTATCCTCTTGTTAAAGAGTGATAGTTTCTTTATTTTGGTGCGAACTTGTTTTATTAGTTGTTTTGAAGTATTTTTTATATGATCAATAGGGTGTGTAAAATCTCCCTCTTTTAAAAGGGGGAGTGATGTGATGCGGGCGACGGGAGTCGGGTGTGCGTTGCGACGCTCCGAATATGCGTCATGGAACGTGTAGATGGACGCGCGCTTGGAAACTGAACGAGTGTTGGACTTTCGTTCGCCATGATCTGCGCTGATGTACAGCGACTTAGAAGTTGGGTATTTCCGCTTCCTGTTGAGAGTGGATTTATCAACATATATGGATGTCTTTTTACGGTAACGTGATATTGGCTCAGACTGTATGTATTGGGGTGTTTTGAGAATCCGGCTACGTCGCGGGCTGACAACGGTCGTACGAGATTGCATCATCACATCCTTCTGGCGCTTGTCTATAGCGTGGTTTCCGCTAAACAGAAACATTCTAGTTCCGGTACTGGATGAGTAGCTTTGAGCAGGAGAAGTAGTGGTAGGCCCAGCACTTGAAACTTTTGCAAACGACTTTGAAGGTAAGGGTCTTTAAAGTTTGGTATAGGTTCCGAATGTATTATCTCGGTATTCAGGAAACGGTTTACTCTTAACAAAATATACTGAAACTGCAAGTGCTGAGTGGAGAGGCGAGCATCATGAAGGGCATTATTCTTGCGGGTGGTTCTGGAACTCGTCTGTACCCGTTGACCACGGTCACGTCAAAGCAGCTGCTTCCGGTGTATGACAAGCCGATGATCTACTATCCGCTCAGCGTGCTCATGATGGCCGGGATTCGTGACATTCTGATTATCAGCACTCCGCATGATCTGCCGAACTTCGAACGATTGCTGGGTGATGGCAGCCAGTACGGAGTGAATTTCTCCTACAAGGTCCAGCCGTCTCCGGATGGTCTGGCACAGGCGTTCCTGTTGGGTGAGGAATTCATTGACGGTGAGCCGTGCGCACTGGTGCTGGGTGACAACATTTTCTACGGCAACGGTTTGGGTGCCACATTGCGTGGTGCGGTACGCAAGGCTGAGTCCGGCGAAGGCGCAAGCGTATTCGGCTATTACGTGGACGATCCTGAGCGTTATGGCGTAGTTGAATTCGATGAGAACAAGAAAGCCATCTCAATCGAAGAGAAGCCTGCGGTACCGAAGTCGAACTATGCGGTGACGGGTTTGTATTTTTATGATGAGCGTGTGGTGGAGTTCGCCAAGCGGGTCGTGCCGAGTGCGCGTGGCGAGTTGGAGATCACGGATCTGAACCGCATGTATC
>CAVEVJ010000337.1:0-2151 GCA_963619075.1 Acidaminococcaceae bacterium | reverse complement strand
GCCTTGGGACGCCCCTGGATTGCCGGTTTGGGATTCGGGGCGGCTGGGGTTGTGGTTTGGTGTGTTAGGGCCGGCGTGCCGTCACGACTCGGGTTTGTCGGTGTGCCACAAGTCGAAAGTATGAGTATATATCGCGGGTTGTGGATGGAAGGGGGTATTGGAATTGGGGCTTGGAATTTTATAAACCTTGATTTTCCAACGATTTTGAAAATGGCCTGATGATTACGGCGCGCACAAGTCGGCGATTATGCCTGTATCTCCCGCTTGTGGCCGAAGAAAGGGGGCTTTCTGGGAAAAGAGGCGACATTCGAGGGTGATTTGACAAATTGGTACAACTGTGTATCATGAAAGGTAATGGTACACGGTTGTACCAGAAGGAAACAGAGTCGAGCGAAGAAAATTTCAATAATACCTATAGTGAGTTTCCCGTTGTTGCTATAGCGATGTACAAAGCGAAGTTTCTGCGTAAGTCGGACAAAGATGACCCGATGTCGGCTCTCGAAGGAGGAGATATGCGTAATTCTCAGAAGGTGCTTGCGGCGCTCACTGCGACGACGACCCTCATCGGTCTGGCTGCTTGCGGAGATACAAGCTCTGGCAGCGACAACGCAGGCGATGCCGATAACGCCGAACTCGTGTTCTGGGGCTGGGACACCGGCCATACCATGAGTGATCTGATTGCGGATTTTGAAAAGGCAAACCCTGGAATCACTGTCAAATTCAACAACACCGGCACCGCATCCGACACGCAGACGGCATTGAGCAACGCCATCGCGGCGGGCAAGGGCGCCCCGGACGTCGTCATGCTTGAGGATCCGACCGTCACCCAGTTCGCGGTTACCGGAGATTTGGCAGATTTGAGCCAATTCGGCGCTGACGATCTTGCGGACGACTTCTCCGCGGGCCCTTGGAACAAGCTGCAATACAATGGCAAACCGTACGCTCTCCCAATCGATTCCGGCCCGGAAATGTTCTTCTATAACGATGCGGTATTCAAGAAAGCCGGCGTTGACGGCAGTCAAATCAAAACATGGGATGACTATTATGAGGCTGCGAAAAAGGTAAGGGCCATCGGCGCCTACATGACCAACAATTCCGGATCCTCCATGGAATACCAGCCGTTTACGGCCCAGGCATGGCAGGCGGGAGCCAACCCGTGGAAGGTGGATGGCGAAAACCTCACTATCGACATGACCGGTGATTCCGGAATGAAGAAATACATCGAATTCCAGCAGAAACTTATTGACGAAGACCTCATCGACACCAAGACCGCTAACTGGTCCGACGATTGGAACCGTGAACTTAACGACGGTACCATCGCATCGTTGACCATCGGCGGTTGGATGCCGGTCAACCTTATGAACGGCGCTCCCGACCAGGCAGGCAACTGGCGTGTGGCGCAGCTTCCGCAGTGGAACGAAGGAGATGAGGTCTCCGCAGAAGACGGTGGCTCCGCGCTTGCGGTGGTCAGCCAGTCCACGCAGCAGGCCGCGGCATACAAGTTCGTCGAATACCTGACCCACGGCGACGGCGCACAAACCATGGCCGATACTGGTACGTTCCCAAGCCTCAAGAGCATCCTGACCTCCGACAGCTTCACCGATCCGGATGTGGAAGCCAACAAGAAGGTCAATGACTATTTCGGCGGCCAGAACGTTAATGAAATCCTTTCCGAAGCAGCGCAGCGGGAGGTCACGGAATTCTCCTATCTGCCGTACAACCCGTTCGCACAGTCCAGCTTCGGAGACCAGATCTCCAAGGCGTACAACAAGGAAATCACCCTGGAGGAAGCGTTCGCCAACTACGGCAACGCGCTCGCCGAACATGGAACGCAGCAGGGCTACACCGTAACCAATAAGAGCTGATTGATCTCCTTGCGGCGTCCGATGGACGTCACATATGAAGACAACGATTCGCGGAGGCGGGTTGCGCCTGCCTCCGCAAGTTCAAGAATGCAGGAATCGCTTGCGATGAAAGGGCCGACGATGAGGTCGGCGAAACGTTCGTATCTCAATCGAACAGTTAGAAAGAAGCAACAATGACTCAAGCAACAGCAAATGTCACGGCGCCGTTGCATACACCGTCCGATCAGGTACGGATTAATAAGCACCATGCGGATTGGCGTGGTTGGAAGTTCATGTGGCCGTTCGC
>CAVEVJ010000336.1:0-2045 GCA_963619075.1 Acidaminococcaceae bacterium | reverse complement strand
CACGCAGCTTGATGACCTTGTCGACATCGGTTTTGACGATTTGCGCATCGCCGCTCTGGGCGAAGTCGGTGAAGCTTGGACCGCCGACCGGAACGACCTTGAGCGGCGTGTCGATCTGCGGATTGCCGTCGAGGTACTGGTCCCACTGAACGATCTCAACACCGTAGTCATCGAACCAGTCCGGATTGGAGAACGCGCGGCAGGTGTGCAGCAGCACTTCGGCATCCGGATTCGCCTGCTTGATGGCGTTGAGAACGATGCGGTCGTAGGGCTCTCCGAATTCGGCGTACTGTTCCTTGGTGAAGTATCCTTCGCTCACGGTTCCGGTGAGCGCGAAGAAGATGCCGTCGAGTCCGGCTCCGCCCTGTTCGACCGGCGTGACCAGCGCGGCCGCGTATGCGGCGAGTGTGTTGGCGATGTTGGTCAGCGCCTTCTTGGCTTCCTCGGCGTGTTCGAACACGAGCTCGTCTCGGGTGAGCGACGGAGTGGCGTATTCGTCGCCCGGGTACAGCGGCACGTCGGCGAGCTGCAGCAGCACGCTCAACGGATTGAAGATGGACTGCAACACGGCACGGTCGGTGAATGCGGCACGGATCTTGGCCGCGGATGCGTACTGCTGGCCGAACACCTCGTTGGTCTTCGGATCGAGTTCGACGATTTTGGCAAGATCGTCCACCGAGGCGACGGCGTCCTGCAGTTTGCGTGGAATGACGTAGCCGGCGTAGTCGTTCTCATCGTATTTCGAGCCCCATGCCTCGGAATAGTAGATGGCACGCGGATTGATCTTAACCCAGTCCCAGTCCCACTGATTCACGAAGTCGATGTATGCGTCGGCGAATTCGTCGGCGCCGTACTCATGCCCGACCAGGTGCTGCCATGCGGCGACGAGGTACGGCACGTCCGTGGAGCGGTGGCGTGCGATGTCATGGAATGCCTGACGGCGATTGTTGGTCATGATATGTCCCCTTAAGATGGTGTTTCTTGAAAAGCGTGATGTTTCGTTCTGCTGAACTTGGTTGTTATTGAACATCATCGGACGCGACGAAACACAGTGTTCCTTATAGGCTTTGCTTATGGTCTTTTGCCATTGCGCGCAATCACACGGTTTTTGAAGACGCTATTGATTTTTCGCATACCGGCCAAACACAGCCAATACGAGCCAAATACGAAGCAAATACAGGGCAAATACAAAGTCGGACGGCCAATTCTCGTCTAGAGAACGTCCGCCCGACCACTGAAGCCTACAGTACCGCGGCTATACGGCGCACTGCCTCGCGTAGCTGATCCTCCGATTTGAGGAGGCTGAATCGCACATGATCGACACCGACCTTGCCGAAACAAGTGCCCGGCAATGCGGCGACCGCGGCACGTTCCAGCAGCAGGTCGGCGAATTGTTCGCCGGTCAGCCCTTCAGGAGCGTGCACCCATGCGTAGATGCCGCCATCCGAATCGAACACGTCCAATCCAGCGTCACGCAGACCTTCCGCAACAATGCCGCGTCGCAACGCGTATCGCGACGCCAGTTCGGCCACGCAGTCCTGATTCGAGCGCAACGCCGCGGTACCCGCGTCCTGCACGCTGCCGGTCACCATGGATCCCATCTGATAGTGGTATTGCTTGACATGGGCGACGATGTCGTCGTTGCCCGCGATGAATCCGGCTCTCCAGCCGGCCATCGCGTACATTTTCGAAAGCGAGCACACCTCCACGACAACGTCGAACGCCCCTGGCAGCGACAATATACTGACCTGCTGGCTTTCCACGCCCAATCCCGCGTAGGCGAAATCCTGCACGATTGCAAACCGGTGCTCATGGGCCAGGCGAATGGCCTGCTCTAGGAACTCGCGAGGCGCGTGTGCGCCGGTCGGATTGTTCGGATAGTTGAGGATCAGAACCTTCACACGATCCCAGACCTCGTTTGGAACGTCATCCAGATCCGGCAAAAACCCACGTTCCGGCAGGGATGGCAGCAAAATCTCCTCCGCACGGCTCATCACCGTCATGCAATGGTATGACGGGTAATACGGATCGGCGTAGGCGACGGC
>CAVEVJ010000335.1:0-10524 GCA_963619075.1 Acidaminococcaceae bacterium | reverse complement strand
GGGTGGGAGTGAAATCGTCGCGCGAATCGATGCGCACGTTCACGCCGTTGGCAACGAGCACTTCGATTGCGGTCTTCCAAGCCGGCTCGGACAGCGCATGGGTGTCGCGGCCGATATACAGCGGGCCGGTGACGCCGGCCTTCTTGCGGTATTCGGCGATGGCCTGCGTGATGGCGACGATATGAGCCTCGTTGAACGAGGTCTTCAGGGACGAGCCACGATGTCCGGAAGTGCCGAAGGAAACGCGCTGTTCCGGAACGGTCGGGTCGGGGACGACGTCATAGTACTTTCCGATGACCTCGTCGACGTTGATCAGATCTGCTGGGGTGGCGGGCATACCCGCATTGTTTGCAACCATAGACCCATTTTGCCACGCCGACGGGCGGAAAGCGGGCAAATCGGCGGTTTTTGCTCGTCAGGTTTCCCTGATGCGACGGGGATGATGTCAAGCCGTGGTCTTCTGCGTTTCGGAAGTCGTCGAATCCGCGGCATCCTTGGTATCCGCGTGACCGGCGATTTCTGCCGGCTTGGGGGTGTTCGTGAGATTCAGCGCAAGGATGCCGGTATCCTCCGCGGAAAGCTCCGGCACGCGGACGCACAGCGACTGACGTTCCACACTGAAGCGGATATGCTTCGTCTTGGGGAGCATATCACCGTCAACCTGCGCCAAGGCGGGCTTCTCCAAGGTGATTTCCGCGCTCACCCCCTGAATCTGATCCACGGTGGAATTCGTGGACAGAGGGCTCTGCTGCGCCTTGCCGGTGATCGTCTGGTGCAGCACGTCTCCGAAGAGATTCGCCCATCCGATGATGCCGCCGGAAGTGTCGATCACCTCATAATCGAGCACGCCATCGTCATAGGAGGCGTCCGGCATCAGCGAAAACATGGGAATCTGACCGCAATTGCCGGCCATGAACGTGCGGAACGACAAGCCGTGGATGGCGTGGGTGGAGCCGTCCTTGCTGGTGATGACCACATCGCCCTTGTACTTCGGGGCGAACAGGTTCTTCACGCCCGCCACGAAATAGGCGAGCCAACTGATGTTCTTCTTCAATTCCGGATCGGTCTCGTCGATCATCAACGCATCGAAGCCGATGCCGGCGATGATCAGGAACGCGTGGCCGTGGTCGGTGGTTTCGTCATCCAACAGGGTGAGCCGTCCTACATCGACCAGCCTTGACCCGTGAGACGTGGCGACGGTCAGCGCGGCGTCGATGTCATCCACGGGAATGCCCATGTTGCGGGCGAACAGATTGCCGGTACCGATTGGCACGATGCCCAGCGCGTGGCCGGTTCCCGAAAGTGCGCTCGCCACCGTACGCACGGTACCGTCGCCTCCGACGGCCACCACGACGTCCGCGCCGTGATTCAAGGCCTCAAGCGCGCACGCCCGACCATCCTTGTCGAGCTGGGTCTCGATGAACTCCACTTGCGTGAGATTCTTCGATTCGCAGAATTCCTTGATGTGCCGCATGCGCTGCTGGGCCTGAGGTTTCGAAGGATTGACGATGAACGCGTAATGAACCTGATCGTCGTCTCGCTTGTCGATATGCTCCACGAGCGTACGATGCTTGTACGTGCGCCATGCGAAGAACGCGACGGCACACACAAGCGCAACGCAGACAACAAGAAGAAGAATGATCAGTGGCATAGGCATGTTTCTTATTTTCAACATAAAAGGCGGAAAAACGCGAATCGGACACGCTAAATTCGACGATTCCTGCACGTCGTGCCCCAAAACCGACGGAAATGGAAAAAGCCGGCGCTGTGTCGGCTTGCGGCACTAGTCTAGGAACCATGCTTGATATCCAATTCATTCGTGAACATGCTGACGTTGTCAAGGAATCCCAGCGTAAGCGTGGCGAATCGGTCGAACTTGTCGACGAGGTGCTGCGCTCCGACGAGGTTCGTCGTTCCTCTCTGAAGGAATTCGAAGCTGCCCGCGCGCAGCAGAAGGAAATCGGCAAGAAGGTCGCCGTGGCTCCGGCCGAGGAAAAGGCCAAGCTGATTGCCGAAACCAAGGAACTGTCTCAGAAGGTCTCCGAATACAAGGCCGCGGCCGATGCCGCAGCCGAAGAATACACCACCGCCATGTGGAAGCTGTCCAACATCGTTGAGGACGAAGCTCCGGAAGGCGGCGAAGACGATTACGTGGTGGTCAACAAGGTCGGTGAGATCCGCGACTTCGCGGCCGAAGGTTTCGAGCCGAAGGATCACCTGACCCTCGGCCGTGGCGTTGCCGGAATCGACATGGAACGCGGCGTGAAGGTCGGTGGATCCCGCTTCTACTTCCTGCGCGGCCAGGTGGCACGCATGCAGATCGCCATGCTGACCATGGCCGTCGACCAGGCCGAGGAGCACGGCTTCACCCTGGCCATCACCCCGACGCTGGTGCGTCCGGAAGTAATGCGCGGAACCGGCTTCCTCAACTCCCACGCCGACGAAATCTACCGTCTGCGCGAACCCGATGAGCAGTACCTGGTGGGCACCTCCGAAGTGGCGCTCGCAGGCATGCACGAGAATGAGATTCTCGACCTGTCCAACGGTCCGCTGCGTTACTGCGGTTGGAGCTCCTGCTACCGCCGTGAGGCCGGCGCCGCTGGCAAGGACACCTCCGGCATCATCCGCGTGCATCAGTTCGATAAGGTTGAGATGTTCGTCTACACCAAGCAGGAGGACTCCTATAAGGAGCATGAGCACCTGCTGGCCATGGAGCAGGAGATGCTCGGCAAGGTCGAGGTGCCGTACCGCATCATCGACACCGCCGCCGGCGACTTGGGCTCCTCCGCGGCGCGCAAGTTCGACTGCGAAGCTTGGGTTCCGACCCAGGGCCGTTACCGCGAGCTCACCTCCACCTCCAACTGCACTGAATACCAGGCTCGTCGTCTGAACATTCGTGAGCGCATGGAGGACGGCGGCACCCGCGCGGTTTCCACGTTGAATGGCACTTTGGCCACTACCCGTTGGCTGGTTGCCATTCTGGAGAACCATCAGCAGAAGGATGGTTCCATCGTTATTCCTAAGGCCATGCGTGCCTACATGGGTGGCAAGGAAGTCATCGAGCCGACCAAGTGGGAGGCCTGATTCGGCTGAATTCGACCTGTTGCATTGGTTGATTCGGCTTGTGATTACACTGCGGAAGCGGCGTCAGCGTGATGTTGGCGCCGCTTTTGTGTTTTGGCGGCTTTTTGTTGGGCTGCCGTTGGGGTGTTGTTGGGCTGCCGTGCTTTTTGCCGGGCTGCCGTTTGGTTGCCGTGCCTTTTGATTGGACCGCCGTTGGACTGCCGTTGGTCTGCTATGCCTCTTGTGCTGGGTTACTGTCGGCCTGCTGTGCCCTTGACTCCTTGCCTTTGGTCGTATCCGGGCGGTGGGCCTTCAATTTGCGTCGTTTTGAGGATACTCAGGATTGCTGAGTATTCCCGTATCTCCGCAATGGTGGCGCTTTGCGTCGGCGCGAGGATACTCGGGACGGTTGGGTATTTCCGTGCGTTCGCATTCGGGTTGGTTTGCGTCGGTATGGGGATAGTCGGCCCGGTTGAGTATTCCCATGCATTCGCAATGACGATACTTTGCGTCGGTATGGGGGTAGTCGGGCGACATTTGGCGACCGGCAACGACGATTTACGTGTTGCAATGCGGATGATTTCCGAATGCTGTGCTATATTGGCGTTTCGTGCGTTATGCACATTGGACAGATGTCTGAGCGGTCTAAAGAGACGGTCTTGAAAACCGTTGAAGGGCAACCTTCCGCGAGTTCGAATCTCGCTCTGTCCGCACTTGGGTTCCGGGTAACGGTTTTGCCTGGGACCCTCTTTTTATGCGAAAACGTTGGTGTTTCGTGGTTCCGGGTGGTTCGCCAATTTCGATTGCTTTTCCTGCCGCATGTAAGCGCATGTGGCTGTATGACGGTTTGCGTTGGATGGTGCCGAATGTGTGCGATGTGTGATGAGCCCAAAGGCAGATAAGCGCACATGGCCACGTGCGGATTCGCTCGGCGCCATGCGACGGGGGATGCGTGGGCTGGTTGGATGAACCGCGTCCCGATTGTCGGACCAAGGAAAATCGAATTCGAAAATCGGAGATGCGGGACCGGATCGCCTCCGGTTTCCTGGATGTGGGAAGTGGATGATTCGCGGAAAATCTTCCGCACCTGTACCACGCCTGTACTCAACCTGTATAAACCTGTGTTATCCTGTACATAGTTGTTTAACGATGACAACGGAATCGTCCCAATGTATCGGGAGTGTGCAATGACCGCATATACAAGAACGGAATATCTGGGAAATGCGCTGGCCGCGCAAATCAAGGACGGAACGCTCAAGCCGGGTGAGAAGATCATGTCTGAAGCCCAGCTGGCCGAAGAATATCAGGTCTCCCGCGGAACCGTGCGTAGGGCCTTGGAAATGCTGAAAAGAGCCAACCTCATCGAAACTCGGATGGGATCCGGCAGCTATGTGGCGTTCCATGGCGGCAATATGAACGGTTCCGACGGCTGGACGTCGGCGTCATTGCGTTCCGGCGTGCCGACCACGACCGAACTGCTGTCGGTCTCGCTGGTGGAACGTCCGGAAATGCTCGACGACGAGAGCGGTTGTGGGATGTTCTACGAAATCGTGCGCAGAAGACTGTTTCGGTCGGTGCCGGTGTCGTATGAGACCTCCTACCTGCCGGCCGTCGAATCGTTGCGCAATGTCATCGAACAAGCGGAGGGATTGGTCAACGGTTCCGTGTCGCAGACCATGAAACAAGCGGGATTGACCGCTTCGTCCGGATATATGGACGTTTCCGCGGACCGTCTGGGCGCGGTCGCCGAGGCGCTTGGAAAGACTGAAAATTCGGTATTTCTGCTTTCCGAAAGACACAACTTCAACGAGGATGGCGAACTGGTCGAATACGTGCGTTCGTTCCTCGACCCAAGTCATTTCACGCTGCATGTCGCCACGAGAGGAGAACGATGATGACGGAAGAACGATTGCTGGACCGTGCCCGCGGTGCGATGGTTGGTCTTGCGGTGGGGGACGCGCTCGGCATGCCGACGCAGAGCATGTCTCCCGCGCAGATCTCACAGTATTACGGCGGTCCGATCGATTCGTTGCGTGATGCGGTCGCGCAGCAGCCGATCGCGCCGAACATGAAAGCCGGCGCGATCACGGACGATACCGAACAGGCATTCGTGCTGGGCGAACGACTGATCGCCGACGATGGCCGGATCGACAATGACGCCTATGCCAAGGATTTGCTGCGCTGGGAGGTGAAGATGAAGGCGAAGGGATCCTTGGATTTGCTTGGACCTTCCACGAAAGCCGCTTTGCAGGCGCTGACGGATGGCGTGGATCCGGAGGAAACCGGCAAATTCGGTACTACGAACGGCGGTGCGATGCGCGCGACGCCGGTCGGTATCGTGTTCCGCCCTGGAAAGGCGCTCGCCGATGCGGCGTGGCGATCCTGTGTGGTCACGCACAATACGGTGCAGGGCATCGAAGCCACTACCTTGGTTGCCGCGGCTGTAAGCTACGCGATTGAGGGTGACGGGGATTTTCTGCGCAGGGCATTGGACTTCGTGAAATCTATGCCGCAGCGGGGCAACTGGTCAGCGAAGGCGTCGGTAAGCGCGCGTGCCCAAAGGTTCATGGATTGGAGCGAAGAGGAGGGAGGGTCACTCTCCGATGAGGAATTCGCCCAGGTGCTGCGCAATGATTGCGGAACCAGCGTGGAATCCAACGAATCCGTGACGGCGGCTTTCAGCGTTGCGAGCCGATTCTTCGACGACCCTACGAAAGCATTGTGCTTCGCGGCTTCCTTGGGTGGTGATACCGACACCATCGCGGCCATGACCGGCGCGATGTTGGGCGCATGGCACGGGTCGGATGGTTTTGATGAGGGTATCGCGAATCAGGTGGTGCGTCAGATGAAGGAAGACAACCAGCTTGACGTGGATCGAACCGTGGCCGAGCTGTGCGCAATGCGTCGGAACTGATTGCGGGTGATCGTATGGAACAGCAACATGATGGCAAGGTCATCTCGCTCGGTCAGGTAATAGTCGATTTGACCATGAAGGTGCCTCAGGTGCCACAAGCCGGGCAGGATGTGTTCGCCGACGATGTCGAGACTGCGGTCGGGGCGAGTTTCAACATGCTGCATGCGGTGCGGCAGATGGGAATCGAGGCCGAGCATGCCGGCGTTCTCGGAAGCGGACCGTGGTCGGATATGATCCGAAAGGCGTTCGCCGAGGATGGCGTGCGTCATATCGGCAGATGCGATGCGAATCGCGATTCCGGCTTTTGCGTGGCATTGACGGACGATGACGCCGAACGTACGTTCATTTCAACAAGGGGTGCGGAAGCGTTCGGCGGCGTCGATGCGTTCGCCGATATCCATCCGAATGATGGCGACGTGGTGCACATCAGCGGTTACACGCTGGCTCACGAGACCGGTTCGGCTTTGTTGAAATTCCTTGGCGAAACCGCGGAAAACCGCCATTTCGTGGCTTTGTTCGATCCTTCTCCGGTGATCGAGCAGATTGATGACGACGTCTTCGGGGCGTTGGTGGAATATCGCCCGATATGGTCGTGCAACGAACGTGAGTCGTTGCTTATGGTGCGACGTCTTGGTTTGACGGTTCCGGATGGCGATTTCCGTGCTTTGGCCGCGATGATGGCCGATGCCTTGCATTCGACATTGGTCATGCGCGTCGGCGGCGATGGCGCCTGGCTGGCCGAATCGGGCCGCGAACCCGAGTTGATCGTCGGATATCCAGTTCGTGCGGTCGACACTAATGGTGCCGGCGATTGCCATGCGGGTGTGTTGTGCGCCGAGTTGAGCAGGGGAATCGCGCTTGGAGATGCGATTCGATTCGCCAATGTGGCCGCGGCTATTGCGGTGACGAGGCGAGGTCCGGCTACCTGCCCTACACGGAAGGAGGTCGAACAGCTTCTTTCCGTATGATTTCCGACGGAACATAGTTTTAGTCTTAATGACTATAAGTTGAGTTATGATGTGCAGGCCGCGGTCGAGGGATTGGAAACAGCGCGGCCATGCACTGAAACCAGTGCAATGAAGCAAGGGAGAACTTATATGAGCAAGGAAAAGAATGCCCTGAGCGTCGAGGAACAGGGCATAGACACCATCTCCGAAAGCGAACGCAAAGGCACGCCGTCAAGTCTGTTCTGGCCGTGGTTCGCGGCGAATATCTCCATGTTCGCGATGTCGTATGGCGCATGGGCCTTGGGCTTCGGCATTTCCTTCTGGCAGGCGACGGTCATGACCATCATCGGCGTGGTCGTCTCGTTCCTGCTTGTGGGAATCATCTCGATTGCAGGCAAGCGAGGCAACGCGCCGACCATGGTGCTCACCCGCGCCACCTTTGGCGTCGAAGGCGCAAAGGTGCCGGCCGCGTTGAGCTGGATCGCCACGCTGGGCTGGGAAATCTCGCTGACCACCACCGCGGTGCTCGCCATGTCGTCCACCATCGAAAAGCTCGGACTGGGATCGGGCGCCGCGCCAAAGATCATATCGACCTTCATCGTGGTCGGACTGGTGGTTGTGGCCGGCATCTTCGGATACGACCTGATCATGCGCTGCCAGCAGGTCATCACCGTCGTGACCGGTGTGATCACCGTCGGCTTCTTCATCCTCGGCTTCGGCCATATCGATTTCTCCGCCATCGGGCAGATCCAGTCCGGCAGCCTGCCGGCCATGCTCGGATGCTGCTTCTTCGTCATGACCGGCTTCGGTCTGGGCTGGGTGAACATCGCGGCCGATTATTCGCGTTATCTGCCGCGTAAGTCGTCGAACGGCGGCATCGTGTTCTGGACCACGTTCGGCGCGTCGATCGCCAACGTGTTCCTCATCTTCTACGGTCTGCTGCTGGCCGCGTCCAATGCCGATCTCGCGGAAAACGTGGGCAACGACCCGATCGGCGCGATCGCATCCATCCTGCCGACCTGGTACCTCATTCCGTACACTCTTGTGGCGGTGCTCGGCCTCATGTCCGGCGCCATCATGGACAACTATTCCAATGGTCTGGCCCTGCTGAGCTTCGGCGTGAAGCTTCCGCGTACCATCGCGGCCGCTCTCACCGCGGCGCTTACCGTGCTCGGCGTGGTCTACGTCACCTTCTTCTCCGACACGTTCATCGGCCCGTTCCAGGGATTCCTCACCACGCTCGGCGTGCCGATGGCCGTATGGGCCGGCATGTTCGTGGCCGACGTGATCATGCGCAAGAAGGATTACAGCACCGCCGACCTGTACGACTCGAACGGACGCTACGGCAAGTGGAACGTCAAGTCGTTCGCGATCCTCGTCGTGGGCACGCTGCTCGGCTGGGGACTCGTGGTCAACACCGCGGCCACCTGGCTTACCTGGCAGGGATATCTGCTCGGTCTGATCGGCGGCAAGGACGGCAGCTGGGCATCCGCCAATCTCGGCGTGATCGTGGCTCTGATCGTCGGTCTCGTGGGCGCGCTTGTCTTCCAGCGTGCGGATATCGCCAAGCAGGAAGCCGATTTGCCGAACAGCGAAGTCGCCGCTGAATAAATACGTGCTCTGCACATGATCCGGCGGAAATTCAAGGAAGATTCCGCTGGATCTTACGAAATTCATGGAAAGGAACGATGATGATTGCCGAAGATGAATGGCTGGTCGTGATCGACCGTCAGAAAGTGTTCGCACAGAGCGAATGGTCCACCTGGGCTTGCGCGGACGGCACATATTACAACACCGACGAATCGTTCAAGCGATTGGCGAAGGCGTTCGGCGACCGCGTGGTCTACACGCGTTACGTTGCGCCGGAGCCGCCGAAGGACGCGTGGGTCGAGTATTTCAAGGATTGGCCGCAGTTCCTGGTGGCCAACGACGACCCGATGTACGACTTCACGGATGAGACCGCGGTCCTTGCCGAAGGCCACCCCGTGGTCAACCGCGATACGTTCGGCAAATGGGGCGCGGAACTCGTCGAGGCGATTCAAGGCGCGAAGAAGATCGTGGTGTGTGGCGTGGCCACGGATTGCTGCGTGCTCACCACCGTGCTGGCCGCCGCGGATAGCGGCGTGGCGGTTCGTGTGCCCGCCGACGCCTGTGCCGGAAGCACTCCGGAGAACCAGGAACTGGCGTTGAACACGATGCGTCTGTTCGAACCGCTGGTTACGGTCACCGATACGGACGCGATTCTGAGCTAGTCGGAATCGGCCGGGAGCTTCACGGCCATCTATCCGCTGTTTTCAAAGGCGGCATGCGATTCGCCTGCCACGCCTACAGCGGATAGGTGGCTTTTTGCATTGCGGCAACGGTAACCCGCCATTAATGTTCGACAGGGTTTTCTTTACTGCCGTGTAACAGTGAAATGGCGAGTGCCGGGTGATGTTTCGGCACAATTCTTGGTAACGCGGATCAAGTGATTCTGTAGCGATTCTGCAAAAGGCTTTGTCTTGAGGATTGCTTTCGAAACAGTGGATTGAGGTTGCCATGGTACAGAAAATCTCCAGTTTGCTCGATGAACCGACCCAGTCGGTCAGTCTCGACACGTTCAGCGGCCTGACCAAAGGATGCCCGGCTCCATTCTGGCTGTTCCAAGGCGTTTGCGCGGCCTGGGGCATCGACCATTCCCGAGCCCAGCTCAATCTCATCACCGTCTCCGAAAACGCGACGTTCCTTCTGTTACTTGACGGAGAACCAGAAGGCGTGGTCCGTGTCTCCCAGCCTGGCTATGTGGGCGGTCCGGAAGCCGTCGCATCGGAAATCAGCTGGCTCAACGCATTGCACGACATCAACGACATCAGCCTGATTAACCCGGTGCCCACCGTACGTGGCACGTTCGTCACCAAAATCAACGACATCAACGGCATCGGATGGACGGTGATATCAACCAAATACGTGGAGGGCACCGTGTTGGAGGATCTCGACAATCCGGCTCCCTACTACGAGACCATCGGCCAATGGGCCGCCAAATTCCACGAACAGTCCCGCACTTGGAACAAGCCGTACGGATTCACACGCTTCAACTGGGATCTGTCGAACATGGTGGGCCCGGCGCCGCGCTGGGGACGATGGGAAAGCGCGAACCTCACCGACGACGAGAAGACATTGTGCGAAACCGCTCTATGGAAGGCCATGGACGTGGTGATGAAGGTGCCCCGCACCAATGAGACCTGGGGATTGATCCACGCCGACCTGCGCCCCTCGAACGTGATCCGCGGCGACGACGGCAGTCTGACCGTCATCGACTTCGATGATGCGGGCTACAGCTGGTACCTCTACGATTACGCGTCCTCGTTGAGCTTCATCGAACATGAATCTTATGCGCCCGACCTCGCCAAGGCGTGGGTGAAGGGCTACCAGACGATTGCGGGGGAGTTCACCGACGACGAACTGCACATCATGTCGGCGCTGTCGATGGTCCGTCGCATGCAGATGCTCGGCTGGACCACAAGCCACCGTGAGGATGCACTGCCGGACGGATTGGCGGCCGAACAGGCCCCGGGCAGCGTGACGTGCGCCAAGCGGTATCTCGACGATCCGCTATGGCTG
>CAVEVJ010000334.1:0-3884 GCA_963619075.1 Acidaminococcaceae bacterium | reverse complement strand
CCGACCGTGTTCAGATTAAGTGCTGAAAGCGTCCACCTCGATTTGACAAAATACAGCGCGACGGGCTCACAGCCAATTCGATGGGACCGTACGCCATGGATGCTCTGAAGTCCGTGGCAGGGCACGTCGGCCTCTCCGTACGCACCCTTCGCGCCACAACCGGGAGATACGCCCGTTTTCTGTAGGTTGTAGTCAAAAGGGGGTATATGCCATCACGTCCCGCTTTTCTCATATGATTCAGAAACGGCCATTTTCCAACGATTTGAAGCTTGCGTGACATGGTGGTGCGGTGCGCAGGTCGACCCCAACCGGAAGATACGCACGTTTTCTGTAGGTTGTGATCAAAAGGGGGCATGTCTTGTTGCATTCCGTGTTTCTTACATGATTTAAAAACGGCCATTTTCCAACGATTTGTGATTTTTAAATCGGAATGCACTACCTCCGTTCCAGCCCCAACTGAGGAATAGGCCCGTTTCTCGCGGTTGGGGCAGAGAACAGCCCACCGTGTCCCGAATCTTTTACGTAATGCATAAAGAGAGCATTTATAATCCATGACGCAAAAAGACGACCGTGCGGATCGTCAACAGGTCGTGCGGATTCCTAGCAGGTCGTGCGGATTCCTAGCAGGTCGTGCGGATTTTCAAAGACTTGTGCGGATTCATCATAGGGATTTTCCGACAAATATGCTCGGAATCAACGACTTTTAGCCCTAAAATGACCATTCCCGGTCGATTCTAGGCCATAGGCAATCCGCACGACTTGTCGAAAATCCGCACAGCCGCCTGAAAATCCACACGACCTGTTGAAAATCCGCAATCCCTGTCTTTGCGACGACAACGCGCCCCGGCCTGTTTCGAACAGCAAGCCCTGACCCGTTTTGGACACGCGTACTGGTCAGCTTCAGAACCCGGCCTACCCACCTTTGCTCCCTGACTAACCCTTGCAACATAAGGATTAGAGGCTGATTTCAGACACGCATTCCGTTATAAACCCGCTATCGATTTTCACGGACGATTTTCACGAACGATTCCTACGGACGATCTCTACGGGCGATTCCTATAGACCAAATCCGCGATTTCGTCACCATTTTCCAACAAGGTCGCCTGACGCGACGTTTCAGGACGTTCCGCTCCGAGACACGCTGGTTTTACAGCTCCTGCTCGTGTACGGATGCGTTCACCCACTGGTCCTGCTTCACATCGCAGCCCGAGAAGATGCCGATATCGAGCATGCAGTCGCGATAATCCCGTCCATGCGCGATGGTGATGTAGTTGTCGTCCACCATGCGGTTGTGCGTCGGGTCCAGACCGATCCAACGGCCGTCATGATAGATCTCCACCCACGCATGTGTGGCCCCCTCACCGTCGAGCAGGCCCGCGATGTACCTTGCCGTAAGCCCAAGATGTCGGCACACGGACAGCATGACATGCGCATAGTCCTGACATACGCCCCGGTGCTGCGCGAGCGCCTCCTCCGCCGTGGTGCGGATCGTGGTGGAGGCAGGCGTGTAGACGAACGCCTTGAACACCTCATCCATCACCTCACGCGCCTGTTCCACGGGAGTGCTGGCCGCAGGCAACGCGGCGAGACGTCGCTTGCATACTTCCGTCATCGTTTCGATTGCAGGGCCGGGAATGGTCAACGCCGAATTGAAACGGTAGAGCGGCTTGTAGATTTCCGGCTTGATATGATCGTTGTCCACGAACGCTATGCCGGTCACCGAATAGTTGAACATCGTATGCGGTTCGGGAATGAAACCGGTCATCACCACGGAATCGAAGGAGTCGATGGTGGTGAACAACTCCACCTCGGGTTCGATTCTCACTTCCACGTCCACCACCTGCTGGCGAGGGCCGGTGGCGGGGATGCAGCGAAGCTGGAATCGATGGTCGGTTACGGGCGAGCTGAATGAGAGCTTCATCTCATAGTCAAACACCAGTTTCTTCACATCGTCTCCTCAATGAAATGTTTTCTTCACACTACCACGAAGAACCGCTCAAGCCGTTATACACGACTTGAGCGGTTCCGGGCAACCGATTGTTCACCCCACTGCCGTTTTTATGCCATACGCCTCGTGTCAGACGCGTTTGGCATCCATATTCATGGCATTGAGCATACCCAAATCCTTAAGCTCGGTCGTGCAGATGCGGTCGTCGAAATCGTCGAGCAGCGTGCCGAGTTTCTGGGCGAGCTGGGCATAGTTCCTCTGCGGAAGCTGGCCGACCAGCCAACGCAGGGTGTCGGCAAAGCATTGCGGAACCGGCAGACCATCCAACGGCATGATGTAGCCGGCCAGTTTGCTCAGCGGTGCCTGGAGCTCCTCCATCGAGTAGCCGAAACGCGTGTACAAATCGATTCGTTCCAAATACTTGCCGACGAAAATGAACGACTTGAGTGTCGGATCCACCGGCGAATTCTCTATGCCTCCCCAGAAGGCGAGCATGTTGTCGGCGATGTCACGATGCTTGTAGATGTCTTCGTCGAACGCCGCGCGGTCGGCCGCCTCCACGATGGAGTTCATGGCCAGTTCCACGTACTGCAGCAGTCGGGAACTTAATTCAGGGCGAAGGATCACGGCGTTGTTGAACGCGTACACAATGGCGCTGCGCACGGAATCCGGGTTCTTCTCGTCGTACAGGAAGCTGTGGATGAACGCGTCGAAATCCTCGAAATCCTCCGGCAGGTCGAGCGCGCGGGCGAACGGGCGGAAAGCGTCGACGTCGGTGTCCATCACACGGTCGTAGAAGGGGAAGAACTGGTTGAGCGTGGTGAACACGCGTTCCGTGTAGCGGCCGAGCCAGAACAGGTTGTCCGCCTTCGACGCGGTGACGAGCGCCAACGAATGCTTGCGGGACTGCGCCAGCAGGTTGATGCTCTCGGATCCCGGCGCACTGTCATGCTCCACACCGGTGTCTTTGGCCAGAACCCACGTGTCCTTGAATCCACCGCCCTGCGAGGAGTTGACGATCATCTGTCCCGGCACCGACGAATAACGGGTCAGGCCCGAATACCACACATGCGTGTTCTTGCCGGTCACCACGAAGGCGCGCAGATCGCATTTGCGTGGACTCATCTCACCGGTCTGCGGATCGACCACGTCGATGTCCCTGAACTGTATGACCTCCTGCGCGATGAACCTGCGCGGCTCGGCCTTGATACGGTCGGCGAGTTCCTCGCGCTTGGCCTTGTCGAGGGAGGATCCAAACACCACGCCGTAGCCGCCGGCTTCCGCCACGTCCTTGATCACGAGCTCACCGAGCCTGTCGAGCACTTCCTTGCGGTCGTTCTCAAACATCGGCATGTAGGTCGGCGCGTTCTGCAGAATCGGTTCCTCGCCGAGATAGTAGCGAATCATGGCGGGAACGAAATAGTAGATCGCCTTGTCGTCCGCCGCTCCGTTGCCGGGAGCGTTGACGATTGCCACGTTGCCTGCGCGGTATGCCGAGAGGATTCCCGGAACGCCGATCACGGAATCGGGATTGAATGCGAACGGATCAAGATACTCATCCGACAGTCGGCGGTACACGACGCCCACGCGGTGTCGCTTTCCGGCATAGTCAAGGAAGAACAGCTTGTTGTCGACCACTTCAAGGTCTTCCGGGAAGGCGAGCGCGGCGCCCGTCTTCTCGGCCAGATACGCGTGCTCGAAGAACGCGGAATTGTATCGTCCCGGTGAAAGCACCACGGCGATGCCTTCGGTGGAGACGAAATCCATGGACTTGCGCAACAATCGCGGATAGTCTCGGTTGTCCCGCACATGCACGTCACGGAACAGCCTCGGGGTGATTCTGCGTTCGATGTCTCGCGCGAACAGCGGATAGCTTGCGCCGGAAGGGATGGCAAATGGTGGGTGCTGGAAGACAACCTGAGGATCCCTTCCGGCG
>CAVEVJ010000333.1:0-10164 GCA_963619075.1 Acidaminococcaceae bacterium | reverse complement strand
GAATGGCCTGGTTCCTGCTGCCGGATGAGGTCGATGGCCGGATTCTTTCCGAGGAGCTGATCCGCGGAAATTGGGATTGGAACTGCCTGGGCGTGTTCCTGTTTATGGCAGTGGCCATCTGCCTTCCGGGCGCAGGATGGGCGGCGTTCGCCGTGTCCGCGCTGGTGTTGTGGCTCATACTCAACAGGCAGACCTATATGCCGACCCAGCAGTGGAATGCGTATGGGCCGCAAAATCCGTACGGAATGCAAAATCCGTACGGGCTGCATGGCCAGCCCATGCCTTCGGCGAACGGTTATGTGCCGCGATCCTCGGCACCTTGGCAGAACGCGTCTCAGCAAGGCGTTCCGCTACGGAACATGCCGCAACAGGGTATGCATCAGGGTGCGCAATCGTGGGCAAACATGCCATCAATGGGCGCGTCTGCATATAGGCCGCAGCAGGCAGGTCCGGCACAAACGGTTCCGCAGGCACGGAGCAATATGACTCCTCCTGCGGCATTCGCGACGGGCAATGTTCCGCCCATGTACACCGCGCAGCCGATGAACACAATGCCTGCACAGCCTCGATACGGCCGTCGCAAGTCGGGAGGACCGGTCGCGGTGCTCGTCACATTGGGCGCGTTGCTGTTCTCCTTGGCGTTGGTCATGTTCTTCGGAATCGGAGGAAGCGCCACGAGTGTCCAAGGGCTTCAGGAATTCACCCTGTGGAGTGGCGGCGCGTGCGTTGTGCTCGGATCGCTGATTGTGGTGCTCGGCTGCGTGGGAAGGCGTGCCGGCGGCCTGCATGCGATCGTATGGCCGATGGTATGCGTGGCGATGCTTTCATCTCTGGGCTACGTGGCTAACTCCTACTACGAGTACGGGAATGAGCCGGTTATCTCATCGCATGAACAATCGTATGAACACACGTCATACGATCAGGTGACTGAGCGCGATATGTCGACTCCGAACAAGCGGTCAGACAAATCCGTCTCCGGCGATACGTCCTCGTCCATGAAGAACGCCGATCAACAAGCGCATCATGACGTCGATTCGACGAACAACTGAAAGGGAATGCCATGAATGACGATAAGACTACGGTATTGCCGAACGAGCGGCAGTATGGTGACGATCCGATAATTCGTCCATCCGGTCCGTCCGGAGCGACCATAGGCCTGGGCGTCGTGATTGCGATATTCGGCGCGATGGTGCTGCTGTTCTCGATCGACGATGTGCTGAACGCCATGTGGAAGACGCTTTTCGGTGGGTCCGGTTTTGGCGGAGTCATATTGATCGGCGGTTCCGGGGTGATATTGATCGTTGCGGCCATGGTATGGTCTCTGGTCAAGTTCATGCGGGACAGGAAGAGCGGCGAATATACCGGCATGGACGATTCCGATGATTTCACCGGTTCCATGAAGGAGACTGAGGAAATCAAGACAGCCGGCTTCCACGATTTTGAGAAGTAATAGGTAAGGTGGGGTGCCGGGAAGATACGGAAAAGGTAAGCCCGGCAAACCGAAAAGCGGGGAATCCGCAAAAAAAGTTTTCCACGTTTCCACATGTGGATATGTGGAAACGTGGAAAACTTTCGATTAGCGGTCGGAAGAGAAGACGAAAATCAGACGTGCACCTCGCGCATGCGTTCCAAAGCGCTGGTATTCGTCTCATAGCGGCGCGAATACACGACTAGGAACGCAACACCCAGCATGGTGATCGGCATGCCGGACAACCCCGTGTAATGGTAGTTCATGGCGGAAGCCGTCAGAGCGGCACCTCCGACGATGGAACCGACGGCATTGCCGAAATTGAAGGCGATCTGCACCGCGGCACCGGCGATCAGCTCACCGCCGCCCTGACCGGCCTGCACCATCAGCAGCTGCTGTGGCGCGGAATTGAAGAACAGCGCGAATCCGAGGACGAACGTCAGCAACGCGGTGGAAGCATAATTGCCGGGAACGAGGAACACCAATCCCAAGCCGCACATGGCAATCGCCTGAGACAACGCGGCGGTCGCGGCGGGCTTCCACAGATCAGTGAGCCTGCCGCCGGCGATTCCACCAAGCACCATGCCGAAACCGGCGAGCACCATCAGCAGCGGAACCACTCCGGCGGACCATCCGCCAGTCTTCTGCAACCAAGGCGAGATATAGCTCCACCAGCAGAAAATGCCGGAATTTCCGCAGAACACAGCCAACAACACCATCCACGGGCCGGGCTTGGTGAGAAAACGGAACTGTCCCTTGATGCCGGCGTCCTTAATCGGCGCGACGAACGGAATCCAGGTAAACACCAGAATCATGGTCATCAGGGCCCAAACCGCAAGAATCGCAAACGCCATACGCCAGGACAGCATTTCCGAAAGCAGCGTACCTGCGGGCACGCCCAGCATGTTCGCGACGGTCTGGCCCGTGACCATCATCGAAACGGATTGCGCTTCCTTGCCCTTGTCGGCGAGAATCTTTGCAATCAGCGTGGCGGTGCCGAAAAACGCGCCATGGGGAAGACCCGAGATGAAACGGGCCGCCAGCAGCATAGGGGAGTTGACCGAGACGGCGCTCAACGTATTGCCCACCAGCGCGATGATCATGAACAGGATGATGAGGTTCTTCGGCGGCACCTTGCGACCGAACACCAGAATCAGCGTGCCGAAGCAGACGCCGAACGCGTAGGCGGAAATATAATGTCCGGCGGCGGGGATGCTTACGTTCATAGCGGCGGCTGTCTGTGGCAGGATGCCCATCATCACGAATTCGGCCGCGCCTAGAATGAACGCGCCCGAGGCCAGGGCCAGAATGCTTCTTTTCACCGATCTCTCCTGTTGGATACATGCACGGATGTGGAATGTTACATTGTTTGAACCAACCGATTATTGTAAGGAAACCGGCGAATGTACCATGCGCGTGGTGCGTTCGGCATCTGCATTTGGGAATGTGTGGGGATGGTTCGATGGTGGATCGGATCTGCGATTTTCTAGTGGGAAAAAGAAAAAGGCGGAACCGAAGTTCCGCCTTTTGTTGTGGTCGGGCTGGCGGGATTTGAACCCGCGGCCTCTTCGTCCCGAACGAAGCGCGCTACCAAGCTGCGCTACAGCCCGTTTTGCAACATTTAGAAATATTACACGAACTGAGGTGTAATGCAAAATCGGCGTGTCGTGTGTTGTGTAGTGGCTTCTCGTTACACTTGGGGCTTATGACTGAGACCAACGAATCGCAAGAAAATCAGAACGAAGAAGCCGCGGTTCCCGCCATGACGACGGTGGAACGAGCGGAAATGCTGCTGCAGCAGGATGCTGCCATCCGCGCCAAGATCGAAGACGGCGCAACCCTTGACGAAGCCGTGGATCCGGGCAACAAGGAATTTGGCCCGTTGGCCCACCCTGAGCAGGTGCAGATGCGCGTGGCCAAGCGTGCCATGATGCTCAAGGAAGGCATTGAACCGTACCCGGTGACGCTCGACGTGACTTCCACCATCGAAGAAGTGCGTGCCAAGTATGACGGCAAGCTGGAAGCCGGCGTCGAAACTGAAGACGTGGTCGGCATCGCCGGTCGTGTGCTCTTCCTGCGCAATGCCGGTGGTCTGTGCTTCGTGCAGCTTTCCGCAGGTGATGGCACCAAGATTCAGGGCATGATCTCCAAGAAGGAGATCGGCGCCGACTCCCTCAAGCAGTTCAAGCAGCTGGTTGACCTTGGCGACCACCTGTTCATCAAGGGTCGTGTGATCGCATCCAAGACCGGCGAGTTGTCCGTGTTCGCTACAGAATGGGCCATCGCGGCCAAGGCCTTGCAGCCGCTGCCGGCCCTGCACAAGGATTTGAACGAAGACACCCGTACCCGCAAGCCGTACATCGGCATGATCGCGGACGAGAAGATTCGCAACATGGTGCGCAACCGTTCCAAGGCCGTCGCATCCCTGCGCAAGACCTTCGCCAATCATGACTTCATCGAGGTCGAGACCCCGATGCTGCAGACCGTGCACGGCGGTGCCGCCGCCCGTCCGTTCACCACGCACATGAACGCCTTCGACCTGGACCTCTACCTGCGCATCGCACCGGAACTGTTCCTCAAGCGCTGCCTGGTCGGTGGCATCGACCGCGTGTTCGAAATCAACCGCGATTTCCGCAACGAAGGTGCCGACGCCACCCATGCCCCGGAATTCACCATGGTTGAGGCGTATCAGGCCTACGGCAACTATGACACCATTGGCGCACTCGTCAAGCAGCTCGTGCAGGACACCGCCATGGACGTGTTCGGCAGCCACAAGGTGACCCTGCTCGACGGCACCGAATACGACCTCGGTGGCGAATGGAAGACCATCAGCATGTACGACTCCCTGTCCGAGGCCCTGGGTGAGAAAATCGTGCCGAACGGCGGTCCGGACAATCCGGGAACCTCCGTGGAACACCTGGGCGCGATCGCCGACAAGCTCGGTGTGGAACGCGACGATGTGGAGAACCACGGCAAGCTCGTCGAACATCTGTGGGAGCACTTCTACGAAGACAAACTGTACGAGCCGACCTTCGTACGCGACTTCCCAGTCGAAACCTCCCCGCTGGTCAAGGGCCACCGCTCCAAGCCGGGCGTGGTCGAGAAGTGGGATCTGTACGTGCGCGGCTTCGAGCTGGCCACGGGCTACTCCGAACTCAACGATCCGGTCGTGCAGCGCGAACGCTTCGTGGATCAGGCCAAGGCCGCGCTCGCAGGCGATGAGGAAGCATGCGACATTGATGAGGACTTCCTCGAGGCCCTCGGCGTCGGCATGCCTCCGGCTGGCGGCATGGGCATGGGCATCGACCGACTGCTCATCGCGCTGACCGGCGCCACCATCCGCGAGACCATCACCTTCCCGCTGGTCAAGCCGCTGATCGGCTGACTGATCTTTCGGCTCGGCTGATTGACTCGGCTGATTGACTGCGGTCGGCTGCTGATGAGACGGTCGGCTGCGGAAACTTACGAACATACAGGGCACTTCCATGTGGAGGTGCCCTGTTGTTGTATGTGGGGGGGGGTGGCCGGTGGCGGTCGGCGTCGCTTATTTGCGACTGTATGGGAATAGTCTGTGTGCGCGGGTGTTTCCGTATGTCCGGAATTGCACCTGTTTGCGGTTGTATGGGTATAGTCGGCGTGCGTGGGTATTCCCGTACGTCCGCAATCGGGTCTGTTTGCGGTGGTTCGGGAATACTCGTGGGTTGTGGCTATTCCCGAACCGTCGCTTTTATGCCTGTTTGCGACTGTTTGGGAATACCCACGTCCGACATGTATTCCCAAACAGCCGCAAGATGCGGTTCAGGAAGGTCCAACGGCCGATCCGGTACTCCCGCGAACGATCAACGTGGGTGGAAACAGCAGTTGGTTGCGTGATTGCGTGCTTCCGCCGTTGTCCTTCTTTTTGGAAAGCAGCGTGTTGAGCACGGAACGGGTCATTTCCGCCATCGGCTGGCGCATGGTGGTCAATGGCGGATTGAGATGGCGCGTGCTGTCGATGTCGTCGAATCCTATGACGGACAGATCTTCCGGAATACGCAGCCCCAACTGGTGCGCGGCATCGTAAATACCGAGGGCGTGGGTGTCGCTGCAGGCGAAGATCGCAGTGGGCCGATCTGCTCGTTGCAGTAAATCCAGGGCGTGCAATCGCGCTGATTCCGACCAGAAATCGCCGGTGCGTACCATGTCGTCATTCAATGTGATGTTCTCTTGGGCAAGGGCTGAACGGAAGCCGTCCAATCTTGCGGGAAAGCAGGTTGAAGAGGATGGGCCACAGATCACGGCCAGTCTGCTGTGCCCGAGTCCAAGCAGATGGCAACCCGCTTCAAATCCGCCCGTCCAATTGTCTATACGTGATTCGACGCAATCGCGCGACGGCCTTCCGGATGGGTCTATCACCGCATACTTCACACCGAGCTCCTGGCATAACGTGCGATCTTTCATGGAAACGTACGCGTTGTCGAAAATCACAGCCTGTGGTCGTGCGCGGCGAATCGCCTGACGGTATCCGTCGTCGCCTTCTCCGTTTGAGGAGTGCTTCGCGCATACCGTGACCGTGAGCCCGCGTGCGATGGCCGCGTCCGTCGCTCCCTGCATGATGTCCAGCACCCACGGATTCGCCATGGAATCGAATACCAGTGTGATTGATGTTGATGAAGCGTGCTTCACCGGCTGTTTCGCATATTCCAGATCGTTGAGGATCTTTTCGATGCGTTTCCTTGTTTCCTCCGATACTCCGGGGCGTCCGTTGATGACTTTTGAAACGGTGGATGACGTCGTGCCGGCCATTTTGGCGATTTGCGCCAGTTTCGGACGTTGCTGAGAAGATGATGATGCAGTCGCCATGATGATAATAATATCGAAGAAATTTCTTTTTATCTGCAAAATCCGTTGTGCGCAAACTACTTCAACGGTAGTGAAATCTGCTTTTATGCAGTATTTGCGACGATGAAATCAAAGAAATTTCTTTATGGTTGTAAGAAAATCGTTTATCAAAAGCATATGCTGTCTCCCAAGACGACGGAAGGGAAACGAAATCCCGCAATCGTCCGAATCGCCGGCGCGCCACGGCAAAACCAGAGTCTTGACGGTTTCAACAAAGGAGTTATGTCATATGGACAACGCGAATGTCAAGCTCTCCTTGAGAGAGAAATTCAGCTATGGTGCCGCGGATTGCGCCTACAATCTTGTGTTCAGCGTCATCACCTCGTTCATGATGTTCTACTACACCGACGTTGCTGGCATCAGCCTGTTGTCGGTCGGCACGCTGTTCCTGGTGGTTCGCATTCTTGACGCCGTGGCAGGTCCGGTCGTCGGTGCGCTCATCGACAAAACCCATACGAAGTGGGGCAAGGTACGTCCTTGGTTCCTGTGGTTCGCATTCCCCTTCGCGCTGATCGGAGTCATGACTTTCTCCGTTCCCAATTTCGGCGGAGTGGGACAAATGGTCTACGTATACATCACCTACGTTCTGATGAACTTTGTGGCGGTGGCCGTAACCACGCCGGTAACTGCTATTCTGCCGAATCTCACCACCAATACGCAGGAGAGGGTCGAAGCCAACGCATTCCGTAACGTTGGCGGACAGATCGGCGTCATCGCGTCTGGCATGCTCACCTTGCCGCTGGTCAATCTGCTCGGACGGGGCAATCAGCAGCTCGGATTCACCCTGACCATGGCGCTGTACGGCGTGATCTGTGTGGCGCTGCTGCTGATGACCTTCGCCAACACTCGTGAACGTGTGTTCACTCCGAAGTCCGAAGAGCCTCCGTTCCTGAAGAGTTTTGCCGCCATGCTGCGCAACGAGCCGTGGTGGATCCTCACCCTGCTGAACTTCGTGATCTTCATCGGCGTGGTCGCCAAAGCCGCGTCCATCGTGTACTTCTTCAAATACAATGTCGGCAACGAGAATCTCGCATCCATCGCCAATGGCGTCAACTCCGCGGGCATGATTGTAGGTATGGTTCTCGCGCCGATCCTCGCCAGGCGCATGAAGAAGCGCAATATCGCGATTCTTTTCTTCGCACTTGGCATCGTCGGCTCCATAGCGTTGTATTTCGGCGCCCAAATAATGTCGTTGCCGCTGATTTTCGCAGCTATCGCCTTTGCTGCGCTTTCCGGTGCAGGCCAGAGCATGGGATTCGTGATGCTGGCCGATGTGGTCGATTACGGCGAATGGAAGAGCGGAGTGCGCAGCCAAGGACTGATCACATCCTGCGCGGCCATCGGCGTGACCTGCGGCGCGGGCATCGCCGGATGGCTGTCGAGCTTCATCCTGCAGGCCAACGGGTTCGTGCCGAATCAGACGCAGAGTACGGCAGCGCTGAATGCCATCACCTTCAACTTCGTATGGCTTCCGGTCATCTGCGGTGTTATCGGTATCGCGTTCATGCTGCTGTACAAAGTCGACTATCAGATCGACGGCATCCGTGAGGAGCTTGCGGCAAGAAAAGGCTGACGGCTGACAGATCTGCAAAACACACAAGCTGGGCCCATTCGGTTCCACAGTAAATCCCTTTTCCGAATGGGCCTGATACTTCACTTCTCATAACATCCCGATAAATGTTTGGTGGAAAGCCGATGAAAAGTCGGCTTCTGCAAGCGATTAATCTTTGTAAGGAATCAGCATGGCGATTCTCGACATCTCATTTGCTTCGAGCGCGTTGAAACGCAAAACCTCGATGAAGGCGATTCTTCCGGCAGACCCGTACGATGTCTGCAATGGGACGGTTCCCGAATACGACGGCAAACCGATGAAATCCCTTTACCTGTTGCACGGATACGGTGGAGACGCGACGGATTGGTTGAATAACACCGATATCGAAAGGTATGCCGACAGGCATCATCTTGCGGTATTCCTGCCGAACGGCGAAAACAGCTTCTATGTGAATTCCGCGGCACTCGGACCTTGGGAATCACATGTGGTGAACGAACTCGTACCATTCACCAGGCGTATGTTCAATATAAGCCGGAAAACTCAGGACACGTTCATTGCAGGCAACTCCATGGGAGGTTTCGGCGCGCTCAATCTCGGACTTGGGTATCCGGGCGCGTTCGGCAAAGTCGCGGCCCTCTCATCGGCGCTGATTTTGCGGAACGTCAACGGCATAGAGCCCGGTTACAGCGATTCGATCGCTGATTATGACTACTACCATGCGGTATTCGGGGACCTGTCGTGCGTTGCTGGAAGTGGGAATGATCCTCTCGTCCGTATGGACGCGGCACTATGCGAAAGCTCGTTGCGCCCACTGTACATGGTTTGCGGGAATGAGGATTTTCTACTTGAGGAAAATCGCAGCTTCGTGAACGAAGCCCGTGAACGCGGTGCCGATCTGATCTACGAGGAACATGAAGGATCGCACGATTGGACGTTCTGGAACACACATATCGAAAAAGCCATTGAATGGATGCTTGAGGAGAAGGAGAACTAAAGATGGTTGGTATGGAATCGATTGAATTTCAAGTGGATGGCGGAGTGCGCGGGCCGCTCACTCTGCGTGGCACGCAATACCTGCCGGCAGATTTCGATAAGTGCGGGAAAGCGCCGGTGGCGGTGCTGTTCCATGGATTCGGCGGCAACCGTATCGATTTTTCCGGATTCATCGTGCAGATGGCGCGTGAGCTTGCATCCCGCGGCTTGGTTGTGATTACTTACGATCGTGCCGGACATGGCGAAAGCGACGGGTCGTTCTACGACACTACCGTCACCGGTGACGTGGCGGACGCATTGCAGGTCGTGGAGTCGGCTCGTAACCTTCCCGGTTGCGATCCGGATAACCTGCATCTGGCTGGTCTGAGTCTGGGTGCGGTGATTGCCACATGGGTGGCGCCGAAGCTTGCGAACCAGCCGCGTTCGATCGCCTTGTGCTCGATTGCGGCATCCTACACCGACGAGATTCGCGGCGGCCATCTGCAAGGGCGTTCGTTGGACGTGATGAACGATTTGGGCTACTTCGATTTCATGGGCGTTGCCATGGGGCGTGCGATGGTTGAAGATGCGGTCGCATCCGACCCGTACAAGCAGGCTGAAGGATTCAACGGGCATGCGAAATTCATCCACGGCACCAACGATTTCATTCCCATCGAATATGCGCGTCGGTATCGGGATGTGTACGGCGATGACATGGAATTCCTTGAGATCGATGGCGGAGACCATGGCTTCGGCAGTGTGGAACATCGTCGCATGGTCATGCAGGGCGTAGGTGAGTTCATCGCATCCCAAGCCATGTGATCGATATATTCAGGGTGCTTCCTGGCGGAGGCACCCTGTTGTTATATGTGGATGTTGTGGCGGATCGTATGTGGATGCTGTATGTGGATGCTGTGGCGGATGTCGCGGGCAGTGGACTGTCTGGGATGCCGTCTGCGTACGTATGGGAATACTTGCGGGCTGAGACTATTCCCGTATCGACGCGTCCGCACTTGTTTGCGTACGTATGGGCATAGCCGGCGTGCGTGGGTATTCCCGTACGTCCGGAATTGCACCTGTTTGCGGTCGTATGGGTATACTCGCGTTCGGCAGGTATTCCCATACCTCCGGAATTGCACCTGTTTGCGGTCGTATGAGTATAGCCGGCGCGTGTCGGTATTCCCGTACGTCCGCATTTATGTCCTTCTGCGGTCGTATGGGAATACCCACGTCCGGCATGTATTCCCAAACAGCCGCAAGATGCGGTTCAGGAAGGTCCAACGGCCGATCC
>CAVEVJ010000332.1:0-2808 GCA_963619075.1 Acidaminococcaceae bacterium | reverse complement strand
CGTGGCCGTTATCGACAGCGCTTTCGACCTGAATCACGAGGCGTTCTCCGGTGCCATGGATGAAAGCGCCGTGGCCTTGCATGAAAGCGATGTGGAGGAACTGAAGACCCAACTTGACCGTGGCGCTTACGTGAACACCAAGGTGCCTTTCGTCCACGATTACGCCGATGACGATGATGATGTGTCGCCGGCGGATCCGAATAACGGCAATTTCTCTCACGGTACTCATGTTGCGGGCACTGCGGTGGCCAATGGCGGCCAGATTCGCGGTGTGGCTCCGGACGCTCAGCTGGTTGCCATGAAGGTGATGAAAGACAAGGACGAAACCATCGCGGAAGATACCATGCTGAGTGCCATGGAGGATTGCGCCATCATCAAGCCTGCAGTGGTGAACATGTCGTTGGGCGTGTCCTCCGGCTTCTCGGACGACTTTTATGAGGTCGTTTCCTCCGGAACGCACAAAATGGAGGATGCCGGCATCGTGGTGAACTCGTCGGCTGGCAATGATGGCTCGTATGCGCAAAGTTCCAACAGCGCTGAGGGCGCATACAACACGGATCCCGATATCGGAGCGATTGGTTCTCCGGGATCGCTGTCGAGCTCTTTGGCCATTGCGAGTGTGGAGAATTTCCATCCCAGCCAGCAGGATGGCGAATACGTGGATGATTACAGCACACCGAGCATGAGCGCCTTCAGCAGTTGGGGAAGTACGCCGGAGCTTACGCTCAAGCCGGATCTGACCGCTCCGGGAGGAAACGTCTATTCATCGATCCCCGGCAATCGCTATGCGACCTACAACGGCACTTCCATGGCCGCTCCGCACTCGGCCGGAACCGTTGCGCTGGTGCGTCAGTACGTGGATCAGCATTTCCCGTCGCTGAGCGATCAGGAAAAGCGAACGAGGACGACCCAGTTGTTGATGAGCACTGCGGTCCCGATCGTGGATCCGAGCACGGTTGAAGACGAGTCGGTGAAAGACGCCTACTACAGCCCGAGACGCCAGGGCGCTGGACTGATTGCGGTGAAGGCCGCCACGACCACGGATGTGTACGAGACGGTGACCGGCACGAAGAACGCTGAAGTTTCCTATGTGAAGGCCGAACTGGGCGACAATGCGGACGGCACGTGGAGCTATACGGTGACCCTGCATAATACAGGCGAAACGAATCGCAGCTTCACGGCGAGCGCAGTGGCCATGAGCCAGTATTCCGAAGGCGGGTTCATCAAGGGATACGACCGTAATTGGACGAGTGAGGGCATTGATGTGACGTTCTCCGGCGATTACGATTCCCAGAGCAACACCATCACCGTCCCCGCAGGAGGGGAGGCCTCCCTCACCGTGACCGTGGCTTGTGCGCAGACCTTTAAGGATTGGGCTGCCGAGAACATGCCGAACGGCGCATATGTGGAAGGTTACAGCATGCTTGCCTCCACGGATGGCGGTGTCGATCTGTCCGCGCCGTTCATGGGATTCTACGGTGATTGGTCCGCCGCGCCTCTGTTCGATGCCAACTTGAATCAGGGCGATCACACTGTCGGCAGTTTTGCGTACGGCGGCGAAGTCGTGACCCCGGACGGTTCGGCCAGTGACGAGGTCAACTACTACATGAAGACGGCCGTTCCGTTGGGTGTCAATCCGTTTGACGATGACGGAATCAGGGCCATGGGCGTGCTTTCCGCCGACTATGGCGCGGTCGATGTCAACAAACTCGTGGTTTCCAATGTGAAGGGGTATTCGAAGCTTGGGGTGCAGACCCGACTGTTGCGCAATGCAACGAAATTGGAGTATTCCATCACCGATGTAAGCGGCGCGACGGAATACAACCGCATGAGCGTCAATACGGGCGTGCGCAGGTATACGTCCAAAGTGGCCGGTATTTCGGGATCCGCGGAACGGATCAATGGTCTGAAGGTGGCGTTCGACTGCACCGACGAGCAGGGCAATCGTCTGCCGGACGGCACGTATGTCATGCGCCGTACGGGAGTGCTGGCCGGTACCGACAAGACCGAGCAGGCGCCGGATCTGACGTTCCAGATCGATACGAAGGGCCCTGAAATCACCAATGCCACGTATGACGAGGCCGGGGGCACCTGGAGTTTCGATGTGACGGACTCGTCATGGTTGGCGGCTTGGGAATTGCACGATCCGTCCAACGACAAGTTCTTCTATCGGGTCGTTCCGGACGCCGAACCCACGGTGAACGAGAATGGAAAGCGCACCTGGCATGTGACGTTGAACATCGCCGATGTCAAGCAGGCATGGGCCGAGTACAGCGATGACGAACTGCCGGATATGCCGGTGCTCTACGCGTGGGATTACGGCATGAACTCCAGCAAGGGCGTTGCGTTCTCCCTGACCTCGAATGCCACGGAAAGCAGGTCGGAGACCAGCGTATACGTGATCAGCGAGGATGGTGAGACGCTGCTCGCCTACAATGGCGGGGTTACCAACGTCGAGGTTCCGGAAGGCATCAAGCATATCGGCGATCATGCGTTGCAGAATTGCCGCAGCTATACCGTCACTTTGCCGGAAGGTCTTGAGACCATTGGCAAGGCGGCGTTCAAGGGAAGCGACAGAGTGTTCATCCTCGATTTCCCGACGACCCTGAAGTCCATTGGCGACGAGGCGTTCATGAACTTCAATCAAAGTGGAATGCACATCCAGGATATTGTTCTGCCGGATGGTTTTGAAACCGTCGGCGCAAGGGCGTTCAAGGGAAGCTCCTTCATAACGATTAACATCGGCGGAACCAAAACCATTGGCGACGAGGCCTTCGCGGTGCTGTTCACCATTACCGATCTCAATCT
>CAVEVJ010000331.1:0-5229 GCA_963619075.1 Acidaminococcaceae bacterium | reverse complement strand
CCGCGCCCCCCCCGCCCGCGGCCGTGCGGATATAATTCCGCGCTACCCCTAAATGTACCCTTTGAAGAATTAGTGAAATAGGGTTTGCCGGCGAAGCATGCGGGGGAAGGCTCTTTCGGAGAGGGGATATCCGGGGGCTGCATGGCTCTCTCAGGCATTGTATGTAGCTGAAAGAGGACACCATGTTCCGGAAAGACAGTACCGGTCGTTCTGAATCGTCTCGCCCTGCAAATCCGGTTAAACGTTTAAGCACCGCCGCGCTCGCCGCGGTGCTTTCGATTGCTCTGATCGTTCCACAGGCATGGGCCGACCAGAACACGGTGCAGACAACCTTGGATTCGCAATCGCAGCAACTCGAGGTCGAGCAGAGCAGCGAAAGCGCCGATACCCAAGCGAACGAGCCGACCGACTGGAACGACTCGTTCGATCAGCTGACGCTTTCCAGCGAATCGGGACTTTCCGTCAACGACGCCTCGGATGAGCAGAAGCAGAGCAACGCGAACCTGACTGAATTGCCGGAACAGATCTCGGCTACACTCGGACTTGATGTTGCGCTGAAAGCCGGTCGCACCATAATCGCGGGCGACTATTTCCATGTGTCCCTTCCGGACGGACTGACCGCCCAAACGTACGCCGCCGACGATGCCGACGACGAGACGAAGCAGAACGCCACCTTCGACGTGCTTCAGCGCAACGACGATCAGGACACGGAAGTGAAGATCGCCGAGGCGCGCTTCGTCACGCAATCCCTGCTTAAGGTCACGTTCGTCGATCCCGCCAACGTGAATACGGGGGAGGTCGCGGATTCGATCGAGGAAGCGTCCGCCCGACTGCAGCTTAACGTCAATCTCGATTCCTCGTTGGTCAAGAACAAGAGCTCCGAACTGAAGTGGACGCTGCAAACCAAGACCGACGATTCCGCAGGTGTTTCCGCCGACGGTTCCACGCAGGATTCCACAAGTAAAACCACCACGCGTGAAACCAAACTGGTGATTCCCGCCAAGAAGCAGATCGCATCCAAGCTCGGCATAACGCTGAAGTCGAACAGCCTGAGCCGAAACGCGGCCCCGCTTCCGGCGACCGGAACGTTCGCGAACCTGCCGTCCGTCAGCAATGACGGCAGCACATACCAGTACCGTTTGGTGGAAGAGCTCACCGGCAGCTACCAGGTGGACGGCGGTACCGTTCTGTCTTGCAAGAGCGGAAACACCGTGAGCGAACCTTCCGATGGAGCGTGCGCCGAAGGAACCAACGCGCAACTTGTTGTTACGGATGGCGATGCCATGAGCGAATCCGCGCCGCAGGCCTTCACCAACAAGCTGCAGACCGTGACCCTGAGCGGCACCAAGATGTGGAATGATTACGGAACAGGTCTTTTCCCCGAATCCGTGACCGCGGACGATATGCCGTACCTGGTGAAGCTGACCGTTCAGCGCAGAATCTCGGGCGGTGAATGGGAGAACGTCACGAAGACGGAAGACGGCCAGTCCGTAGCGCCCGATATCACCTGGCAGAAAAACAGTGACGGTTCCTGGACCTTCACCACGGAAGCCATGCCGAAGAACGATGCGAACGGCAACGTCTACCAGTATCGTGCCGTGGAGGAAAGCGCTTCCGCACAGGGCTTCTACCCGGTGTACGGCTCCGAGGACTCGTCCACGCGAACCGATGACGGCAATTGGCAGAACGTATCGCTCACCAATACGGCCACCCGATTCAAGCTGGACAAGATCGGTGACGACACCACCGGCTCCGCAGGGGAGACTTTGAACGGCGTCGAGTTGCAGGTGCAGAAGGACGGCAAACTGTATGCCATCTGGCAGCGCGACGAGAACGGCGTGGAATCAAGCCGCGTGTGGGTCAATGGCACGCAGATAGTCGATAATACTGACGGTGGAGTGGCCGGAACGGACGGCTATATCATCGGTCTGCCCGCGGGTACCTATGACGTCAAGGAAACCAAGCTGCCGAACGGACACGTGAAGGTCGGCGATTTCAAGATGACCGTCGCGTCCGATGGCGCCGTGACCTTGGAAGGCTCGCCCGCACAGGTTGCGATCGAGAATTCCGGTTCCCAAACCGACGCCGTCATCACGGTGACGGATTCGGTCTTCCGTGCGCAGCTCAAGCTGGACAAGACGTTCACCCACAACGATTCGAAACAGCCGGTTTCCGGCATGACCTTCGACCTGTACAAGATGGTTGGCGATTCGCAGTCCGACGCTGACGTGATAATCGCACAGATCGCCACCGATGCGGACGGAACATGGTCTTCGGCGGCTCATAATGACGTCGCATGGCAGAACGGCGATCAGGCGTTCGGCGATCTGGCCAAGTACTACGTCAACCAGAGCGACGGACTTCCCGCCGGAACCTACTACGTCAAGGAGACCGGTTCGACCTTCGACACCGTCGACAGTGTCGGAACGGTGACGGAATTCACGCTCAATGCCGCGACGATTGACGGCGATGGCGCGCACGGAACCACCTTCGACGTGGCGGTTGAGAACAGCGAGTTCAATGCCGCGGTGCGCATCGCGAAGATCGACGCCGAAACCGGCTCCGCCATCGACGGCGCGAAGTTCACGCTCGAATATATGAAGAGCAGCTCCACCGAATCCACTGTGGTGGCCGCCGATCTGGAATCGGGCAAGAGCTACGCCATGAACGCCGGCATGTCCGCGGTGGAAGGCACCTCGAATGCGGATTCGGGCGTGCTTGCGATCACCGGTCTCAAGAAGGGCTCCTACACGCTGACCGAAACGGCCAACCAAGGCTATGCGGTAAGCAACAGGGTCGTGACGAAGTTCACCATCGACGATGCCGACAACGCAACGACCTTCGATCTTGCCAAGAAGTCCGATCGTGACGCCATCGGGGCCACCGACGTCGATTCGTCGGTGAGCGAGAACGGCTTGGCCAATCAGTCGCTGCGCGGCACGATTTCGTTGACCAAGACCGCCGCCGACGACGCAGCCTTGCTGGATGGCGTCACGTTTAAGGTGCAGCACAAGTCGAACGACGCTTGGATCGACGTTGACGCACTGCAGGATCTGCAGACGGGCAACACGTATGCGGCCACGATTGATCAGAGCGGTTCCATCACCAGAACCACTCAGGATGAGAGTGGTTCGCAGGGTGCTCTGACGATTCGAAACCTGCCGTGGGGCACCTACCGTTTTGTGGAAACCTCGCCGCAAGACGGTTACATCGGTCGGGATTCGGCCGGACAGTTGGTCTCCGATGAAATCACGCTGGATCGCAACTCGTTCGGTGACGCCGGTGATCAGGCTACGGCGGACGCCATCGACCACAATGTGTCGATGACCAATGCCAAGACCTCGTTGACCATCAGCAAGAGTTCCTCCGAAGGCGGTGCGAAGCTTGCCGGAGCGGAATTCACCATCACCCCGGCTGAAGGCTCCCATTTCGCCGATAACGAGGCGTCGAAGGTGCTGCCCACCGACGAGAACGGCAACGCGTCCATCAGCGGCCAGCTGGTGGCGGACAACAGTTACCTCATCGAGGAAACCAAGGCTCCAGCCGGATACAAGCGCATCACGGGAATACTGAAGATCACGGTCAAGAACGATGGCAGCATCGTCAAGGCTGAAGATTCCGCGGATGCGTTCGCCAACGGTTCCGTCACCCTCAACGATTCCGCCGTGATCGAGGCCAAGGACGAGCCGATCACGTTCTCCATCACCAAGAAGAACACGGACGGCACGACACTGCAAGGCGCGGTGTTCACTCTGACGCCGAAGCCAGCCGAAGGCGATGCCGCCGCATCGGCCTTCTCCGACGGTTCCACGGACGCCATCGCTCTGGCCACGGGCGAGGACGGCAAGGCATCCTTGCCGAACGCCACCGACAGCAAGACGCTGGTGGTGGGCAACACCTACACGCTTGCGGAAACCGTTGCGCCGGCAGGCTACATCAAAGTGGACAGCACCTTGACCTTCACCGTGCAGGACGATGGCTCGCTGCAGGCGGTCGGCGATGTTCCGGCCGCGTTCTCCACAACGTCGACGGCCGGCGAAATCGCGGTGTTCACCGGAGATGTGGCCAACGATCCGACGCAGTTCTACCTGACCAAGGTGTCCGCCACCGATTCGTCGCGCAAGCTGAGCGGAGCGGTATTCGAACTCACCGGCATCTTCGCGGGGCAGGCCAGCGCGACCACGAAGGAGATGACCACCGACGAAACGGGCTACGCCACCATAGACAAGGCGCAGCTCATCGCCGACGGCCAAACCGAATACACGTTGACGGAAACCCAGGCTCCGAACGGATATCTGCGGCTTGCGCAGTCCTATACGTTCACCGTGGCGACCGACGGCACCATCACGCCCACGCAAGACGTGACCGGATATTCGGTCAACGCAACCGGAGAGAACGCAGCCTTCACCGTAACCGCGGCCGATACGCCGATCGCGCTCAAGCTGATCAAGGAAGCCGCCGGTCTGGATGGCAACCTCGTTGACGGCCAGAAGCTTGCGGGAGCGGTGTTCACCATCACCCCGGCGACCGACGGCGAAACCTTCGCGGATGGAACCTCCACCGCACTTACCGTCAACACGGATGATGAAGGCTCGGCGCAGCTGTCCGCACAGCTCATAGCCGGCCATTCCTACAACGTCAAGGAAACCATGGCGCCCGCTGGCTACCAGATGACCGACGTGACCTACACGGTGACCGTCGATGATCAAGGCAACGCCACATGGAGCATCGGCGGACAGACCATCGGAACGGACGGCAAGGATGGACTGTTCCCGCAGGCTGCGGACGGCGAGCATCAGGCGGTCGCGATCGTCGCCAACAAGGTGGCCTTGGCTGCGATGCCGCATTCCGGCAAGATCTTCGGACTGTCGCCGATTTCGGTGGCTGGCCTGCTGCTGATCGCGGCCGGCATCACGGCGATGGCCATCGCAAGGAGGCGCCGCAATGCATGACAGTCAGCTCAAACTCAACAAGCGAGCCGGACCATGCATGGAACGGCAAACGGCAAACCCAATGTCAAAACAACCAACCGCACAAGGATTTAATCCAAAGAGGAGAAAGGATTCCGCAATGAATTCCATAACCAAGAAACTCCTGGCAGGAGTGGCCGCAGCGGCCACGCTGCTGTCAGGAATGGCATTCGCCGGCAGCGCCGTTGCCGACGATACCGTAACCGAGACGTTGTTCACGGCCGAAGAACTCGCGGCCACGCAGTCCATCACCGTGAAC
>CAVEVJ010000330.1:0-13880 GCA_963619075.1 Acidaminococcaceae bacterium | reverse complement strand
CGTGGTGTGGCGGCAGTGGTCGGACCAGTAGGTGTCGATCACCTTGATTTCGGTGATGGTCGGGTCGCGCTGCTCTTCGGTGAAGTGCGCGCGGCAGAACTGCAGGTCCGCCAGATCCATGGCGAGTCCGCGTTCGGCGATGAACTGCTCGAGTGCGGCGTCGTCCATGGAACGGAAGCCTTCGATGACTTCCACCTTGCCGGGAACGGGCACCTGCGCCTTGAGTGTGGTCTTGGTTTCCAAAGAGGCCTCGCGGGCTTCGACGGGGTTGATCACGTAACGCTTGATGGCGTTGACGTCTTCCTCGCTCAGCTCGCCTTCCAGCGCGTAGACTTTGGCGGAACGCACGGTCGGGCGTTCTCCCTGGGAAATCAGCTGGATGCATTCGCTGGCGGAATCGGCTCGCTGGTCGAACTGGCCCGGCAAATATTCGACGGCGAACACGGTGTCCGAACCGAAGTCGGGCAGGTCTGCGGACACGTTGTCCACCTGCGGCTCGCTGAACACGGTCGGGGTGGCCTGTGCGAACAGCTCCTCGCTGATGCCTTCCACATCGTAACGATTGACGATGCGCACGTTCTTCAGCTGTTCGATGCCAAGGATGGTCTTCAGCTCGTTGGCGAGCTGCTGAGCTTCGACGTCAAAGCCGTGCTTCTTTTCCACATACACGCGGAAAACCATGTGTCATCTCCTTCGTAGATCTCAACAGGGTTTATTAACGGGTAGACAAAGAGAGCCCGCACCGGGCTTCGCGTCTCGATGCGGGCTTCGCAGGTATTATTCGGCTACTTCGAGGCCTTCGGACTTGGCAAGCTGGGCCAGTCGGCTTTCGATCTCCTCGTATGCCGGGATGATGTCGCCCAGGTCTCGACGGAACAGATCCTTGTCGAGGTGCTCCACCTTGCCGGACTTGTCGCGCTGATCCCACAGGCGGCAGGAGTCGGGTGTGATCTCGTCGGCGAGCAGCAGCGTGCCATCGGAGGTGCGGCCCATCTCGATCTTGAAGTCCACGAGCTTGACGTCGATCTTGGCGAAGATTTCGATCAGGGCTTCGTTGATGCGGCGGGCGAGCGGTGCGATCTCGGCGAGATCCTCGCGGGTGCAGGTGCCGAGGGCAACCAGATCATCATCGTTCACGAACGGGTCGTGCAGGTCGTCGTTCTTCAGGAAGTATTCGAGTACCGGCTCCTTCAGATCGATGCCTTCCTCAACGCCCAGACGGGAGCAGAAGTGGCCGGCTGCGGTGTTGCGGAGCACGATCTCCAGCGGGAACATGTCGACTTTCTTGACCAGCTGGGAAGTGTCTCCGACTCGTGCCACGAGGTGGCTTTCGATTCCGCGGTTCTTCAGAAGCTCGAAGACGAGCGTGGTGATGAGGTTGTTCAGCCTGCCCTTGCCGGCGAAGTCTTCCTTCTTCTCGCCGTCGCCTGCGGTAGCGGAGTTCTTGTATTCGACCCAAAGCACCTCCGGGTCGTCAGTTGCGTACAGTTGCTTGGCCTTGCCCTCGTAGAGCTTTTCCAGCTTCTCCATTACTCGCCTTTCCCTGAGGATGGTAGGTAGATAGTTTGGTGAACTTGACGGTTACAAGATACCAACGGGAGGCTACAATCGGCGTATTTCAGCGCGTTTTTGAAGCCTCCCCGCGGTGTGGTTCCTGCGATGGTCGTGCGCTGGCCGTGCTGGCCTCAGACGATGGTCACGTCAAGCGATTCGGCCACTCGAGCGGCCTTGCCGCGTGCGTCGGTCTCGTCCTTGCCTACAGCCAGCGCCACCGCCATACGGCGATGTCCGTGGACCTCCGGTTTCGCGAAGATGCGCAGATCGGTTCCGGCTTCACGAAGCGCTTCGCCGACGTTGTGGAATTCCGCTTCTCCGTCGCCTGCGATCACGATCGCATGGCTGGCGGCCACGGCGCCTTCCGGCAGCGTCAGCGCAACATGTTCCTGAGTGATCGGCAGACCGAGGATTGCACGCGCGTGCAACGCGAATTCGCTCAATCGTTGCGATGCCATCGTCACCATGCCGGTGTCGTGCGGTCGGGGGGAGACTTCGTTGAACAGCACGGAACCGTCGGTCAGTACGAACAGCTCCACGCCGAATACGCCCCATCCCTTCTCTCCGGAGGACTGTGCCTTGGCTACCAGTCCTTCCACCGCGGTCCGTGCGATGGTCTGCGCCTGGTCGAGCACGTCGTCGGTGAATGAGGCCGGCTGCCAGGATTCGCGGTAGTCTCCGCTTTCCTGACGCTGTCCGATCGGCGCGCAGGTCACGATTCCGGCGCATGAGCTTACGGTCAGCACGGTCAGTTCGTAGTCGAGCGGAGCCAGTGCCTCGACGATCACGCGGGATACGTCTCCTTCATCGTGAGCGCGTCGGCCCTCCTGCGCCTCGACCCATGCGGCGTCGATCGCATCGGCGGAGCGTACGACGGACTGGCCATGACCGGACGAGCTCATGATCGGCTTGACTACGCACGGATATCCCACGGTTTCGGCTCCCGCGCGGAGCTCCTCGATGGAGCCGGCGAAACGGTACGGAGTGGTGGGCAGGCCCAGTTCCTCGTGGGCCAGAACGCGCAGTCGTTCGCGATCCATGCAAATGGATGCGATTTCGGCGCTCGGCACCACTTGTATGCCTCGTTCGGCGGCGTCCGTCAGTTCGCTGGTCGCGATCGCCTCCACTTCCGGAACGATGATGTCCGGCTGGATTTCGTCGAACAGCGCGCGCAATTGTTCGGCGTTCGCCATGTCGAGGGCACGGCTTTCGTGCGCTACCTGCTGTGCCGGAGCGTTTTCGTACGAATCCGCCGCGCATACCCATGCGCCCAGCCGCATGAGTTCCAGCGTCACTTCCTTGCCCAATTCGCCTGAGCCTAGGAACAGAACGCGGGTCGGATGCTTGCCAAGGGGAGTGCCCAATGCACGATTGTCTTCAGTCATGGTTCTTATTGTGCCATCTTGTTGCGCCATCGGCATGGGATTTTTCCGCGCTCGAACGCCCGAATACGTTCAGAGCAGCTTGATGAGCTCCTCGACCTGCTCGTCCGTGGTGGCCCAACTCGTGCAGATGCGCATGACGGTATGCGTGTCGTCGGCCTTTTCCATGAATCCGAGGCGTACGTCGCGCTGCAGACGTTCGGAGGTTTCGTTGTCGAGTGTGATGAATATCTGGTTCGTCGGCGCATCGAAGGTCAGCGTGTAGCCGCGTTCCGTCAGCACTGCGCGGATGCGGTCGGCCGCGTCGTTGGCACGACGCGCGATGTTGAGATACAGGTTGTCGGTGAACAGCGTGTCGAACTGCAGTCCGAGGAGCCATCCCTTGGCGAGCAGCGCGCCGTGCTGCTTGACGAGCGTCACGAAGTTCTTCGGCATGTTGCCATGCGTGAACACCACGGCCTCGCCGAACATGGCTCCCACCTTGGTTCCTCCGATGTAGAACACGTCCGCGATGCGTGCCATGTCCTCAAGCGTCACGTCGTTGCCGGTGGCGGTCAGCGCGTAGCCGAGTCGCGCGCCGTCGATGAACAGCGGCATGTCGTACTTCACGCACACTTCGTGGATGGCTTCGAGTTCGGCGAGCGTGTACAGGGTTCCGTATTCGGTCGCCTGGGAGATGTAGACGCTTCCCGGGAACACCATGTGGGTGTGGTTGGCGTCGGCGTAGAAGGTGGCGCAGTATTCGTCGAGTTCGGCCGCGTCGATCCTTCCGTCATGGTGGGGGAGCGTGAGCACCTTGTGGCCGGTCGCTTCGATGGCTCCGGCCTCATGCACGTTCACATGGCCGGTGTCCGCCGCCACGACGCCCGCATACTGCGGGGTGATGGAATCGATGACGGTCTGATTGGTCTGCGTGCCGCCGACCAGGAAGAAGATTTCGGCGTCGGGGCATGCGCAGGCTTCCCGGATCTTGCGCTTCGCTTCTTCGCATACGTCGTCGTTGCCGTATCCGGGGTATTGGTTGGATGCGCTCTGCGCAAGTCTTGCGATGATCTCCGGTGTCGCGATCGACGAATAGTCGTTTTCGAAAGACAGCATGGTCGCTCCTTTGCCTTATGTCTTGCCGGGAATTTCGGATGGTATGCGGTTTGAGAATAACAAAAAACCTCGGAAGGACATTCCGAGGTTTTGCTGGGGTGGCTAACGCGGCTCGAACGCGCGACCTTCTGAACCACAATCAGATGCTCTACCAACTGAGCTATAGCCACCATGTTTTCACTTCCTGAGGAAGCGCAACAGATGAACACTATACACGAGATTTGGAATATGTACACTTCGGCGTGTTGCGTTGGTGGGAAGTCGTTCATAGCTTGGTCATATCGGTGCCGTGCCGTACATGTGGTGTACGTTGGCATAGGTTGTGTCGAGCAATCGAAGCGATATTGAAATTGATGTATCGAATGCGTCGCATTCGCTGAATCGAGAGAGAAATGCAAAAAATCAAGGCTTTTGGTGATTGGCTCACCAAATGGTTCACCGCAATTGTGATTGTGTGGGCGGTGTTCAATTATTTCGTTCCCCAAGCCAGTCTATGGGGCAAGTCCTATACCGGCTATTTCCTGGGCATCGTGCTGTTCGGTATGGGCTTGACGCTGACGCTTGATGATTTCAAGCGCATCCTTACCCAGCCGCTGATGGTGATTGTCGGCACTGTGGCCCACTTCGTGATCATGCCGCTCATCGCGGTGCTGCTGTGCTGGATATTCCGTCTTGACGGCGCGTTGGCGGTTGGTGTGATTCTGGTCGGCTGCTGCCCGTCCGGCACCTCGTCCAATGTGATGAGCTATCTGAGCCGTGGCGATGTGGCGCTGGACGTGTCCATCGGCATCCTTTCCACGTTGTGCGCCCCGTTCATGATTCCTCTGCTGATGCAGTGGCTGGCCTCCCAGTATGTGACGGTGCCGGTCGAATCGCTGTTCCTCAACGCGGTCAAGGTGGTGCTTTTCCCGATCGCCCTCGGTGTGATCTGCCATGCCGTGTTCAAGGAGAAGATTGAGAAGATCACGGTGGCCCTGCCGATTGTCTCCCAGATTGCCATTCTGCTCATCATCGGCGTGGTGGTCGCGGCCAACGGTCCGAAGCTGTTCGTGGGTACCTCGCTGCTGGCCATTCCGGTGGTCATGTTGCATAACCTGTGCGGTTACGCGTTGGGCTTCGGATTCTCCAAATTGATGTACAAGGTGTATCCGAAGGGTTTCCGCTACGCGCAGCAGAAGGCCATTACTTTCGAGGTGGGTATGCAGGATTCCGCCTTGGGCGCCACGCTGGCTCTGACGTCGTTCGCGTCCAATCCGCTGGCGGCCGTGCCGTCCACCTTCTTCAGCGTGTGGCACAACATCTCCGGTTCGGTGCTGTCCAGCTGGTGGCGTGAACATGACGACAGGCATCAGATTCATCCGGATTCCGATAACGGTGAGAAGGGTTCGGCGCTCGATCTTGCCAAGCCTGTTGCGGCTGAAGCGGGCAAGTGACGTCTGATCGTCACGCAGTAGACGGGTGAACATCCCCTGAATCGCGCAGAACGGTTCAGGGGATGTTCGCTTTTGATGGGTGTACTAGGTTGGGATGTGCGTTTCTGTTGCTTTTGTTCAAATGTAAAGAAACGTTGGAATTATTGGGATTTAAGAGGGTTCTTGCAGTGTTTCGTGTGCGGTTTCGAGGTACACTGTTCACTGAAGGCCGGAGTTATGGATCGGACGAGTCTTCGCCAGGTCGTAACGAAGCGTCGTTGGCTGTATGGTCCGGGCGCAACGCCTTCGAGATAACTGAATATGGTGATAACTGAAGAATAATTGAAAAAGCGATTCGTGAAGGCGGCGATGAGGTAGCACGGTGAATGCGCCGGGCCGCAAGATCGGTAGTTTTGGAAGCGCGCAAGGTGGCGCGCGATAGACGGAAGAAACCTCCTTTCCGAGTGAAGTGGCTCGGTGGTCAGATTGGCCGCCGAGCCACTTCCTTGTTGTCCCGGTGTTCATGGAGAGGCCTTGGCGGCGATCCGAAGGTGATTGTGAACGTATGCAGATATGGAATTCGTTCCGGTCGATGCCGCTAACGTCCCGGTTGGGAATGCTGGCCGAGTTTGACTATCCCCAAACAGCCGTGAATGTGAGTCGTTGCGGAGATATGGGTATAGCGGTCGGGGGGTCGGTATGTCCGAAACGTCGCAAGCGTGAGGGTTTGCGGATGTACGGGTATATCCGACGGACGCCAGTATTCCCAAACAGCCGCAAACGTGAACCATTGCGGAGGTATGGGTATAGCGGTCGGGCGTAGGTATGTTCAAAACGTCGCGAACATAAGGGTTTGTGGACGTATGGGAATAGTGGGATGAGGGAGGAGCCAGGAGGAAGTCTAGTTTTTGGGATATGAGGCCTGGAGCGTCTGGAGTCTCGGCCTCGTATAGTGGAGTCATGGTTGAAACATTCACAGTTCGCAGTATCGACAATGAAGCCTCGTCCGCCATGGTCAGCGATTATGGTGCACATGTGCTCAAGTGGGCGCCGAAGGGTCAGCAGGCCGTGGTGTGGTGCCCGAACGCCATCTATCTCAATGAAGGCAAGGCCATCCGCGGGGGAGTGCCGATCATCTTTCCATGGTTCAATTCTGGATTTGAAAACGGTCAGGTGGCGGCCAAGAAGCCGAAGCACGGTTTCGCGCGCGTAAGTTTCTGGAAATTCGATGCCGCGGGCTCCACGGAATCCAAGCTGCGCTACGAGATGGACAGCAGCCAGATCGACGAATCGATCCTCTCCCAGTTCGTCTCCGGTCCGAATCCGCGATTCCATGCGGTGTACGAGATCTCGGCCACGGAATGTCTGACCATGAGTCTGACCGTGACCAACGACGGAACGGAACCGCTTGCATACGAGGCCGCCCTGCATACGTACCTGCATGTCGCAGATGCCGAGCGTACCCGGGTGACGGGCCTTGAACATGCTTCGTATCTCGACACCACGCTTGACGGTGACCCCCTGTGTGAAAGCGACGGCGAGGCCGTGTCGTTCAACGGACTGGTCGATCGCATCTACTATTCCGAGAGCACGCTGGAAGTGAGGGATGACGTGCTTGGCCGCACCTTGGTGGTCGCCAAGGAAGGTTCCGAGCAGACGGTGGTATGGAATCCGGGAAAAAAGAACGGCAACGCCATCGGAGACCTGCAGGAAGGCGAGTGGCGTGATTTCGTATGTGTGGAGGCCGTGGCGAACCGCGATCGCTCGATTAACGTCGCGGCCGGCGAATCGCATACCTTGTCGCAGACCATCTCCGTTAAGTAGGCGAGTAGGCGAACGCAGCGGAAAACGTGAAAACACGGTGACGTGGGAAATGTCCCGCGCCACCGTATACTTGTAATTCGTGTGTGCCAACGGCATGCCTTATGTAACAGGCGTGTGGGTTGGGATATCCCGGAACTCGAATGGATCACGTGCAGTAATGCGGCGGTGAGAGAGGGACGGGCCATCGGGCCGGTGGACTGTGGCTATCTTTACGATTCAGTGTCGTACGATTCAGTGTCGTGAAGTGTGGGTGCAGTGCGGCGGTCACACGAAGACAAGAGAAATCACTGAATCGGAGAATTCAAGTTGCCTACTATTGAACAGCTCGTCCGTAAGGGACGTCAGGCAAAGCCGAAGAAGTCCAAGACTTTGGCACTGAAGGGAAGCCCGCTGCGCCGTGGCGTGTGCACCCGTGTTTACACCACCACCCCGAAGAAGCCGAACTCGGCACTGCGTAAGGTCGCTCGTGTGCGTCTGAGCTCCGGCGTGGAAGTCACCGCTTACATCCCGGGCGAAGGCCACAACCTGCAGGAGCACTCCATCGTGCTCGTCCGCGGCGGCCGTGTCAAGGATCTGCCGGGTGTTCGTTACCACATCGTGCGTGGCGCCCTCGATACCCAGGGTGTTAAGGACCGCAAGCAGGGTCGTTCCCTGTACGGAGCAAAGAAGGCGAAGTAAGAGATATGTCACGTAAAGGACCTTCCAAGAAGCATCAGCTGCTGCCGGATCCGATCTACGGTTCCACCGTTGTGGCACAGCTCATCAACAAGATTCTGCTCGACGGCAAGAAGTCGATCGCTGAAGACATCGTCTACTCCGCTCTCGATATGGTCAAGGAAAAGACCGATCAGGAGCCGGTGGCAGTCCTCAAGCGCGCTCTCGACAACATCCGTCCGTCCCTCGAGGTTCGCTCCCGCCGTGTCGGTGGCGCTACCTACCAGGTTCCGGTCGAGGTGAAGCCGGCTCGTGCCAACACCCTGTCCCTGCGCTGGCTGACCGATTTCTCCCGCGCTCGTCGCGAGAAGACCATGGCTGAGCGCCTGGCCAACGAGATCCTCGATGCCTCCAACGGCCTCGGTGCTTCCGTCAAGCGCCGCGAGGATACCCACAAGATGGCAGAGGCCAACAAGGCCTTCGCTCATTACCGCTGGTAATTAGTCGAGAACGAGAGTTAAGGAACAATCATGGCACTAGACGTGCTTAATGATCTCAACCAGATCCGTAACATCGGCATCATGGCTCACATCGATGCTGGTAAGACCACCACCACCGAGCGTATCCTGTACTACACCGGCAAGAACTACAAGATCGGCGAGACCCACGACGGCGCCTCGACGATGGACTTCATGGCTCAGGAGCAGGAGCGCGGCATCACCATTCAGTCCGCAGCTACCACCTGCTTCTGGAACCGTCAGACCCATGACGAGAAGCAGAAGTTCCAGATCAACATCATCGATACCCCGGGCCACGTGGACTTCACTGCCGAGGTGGAGCGCTCCCTGCGAGTGCTCGATGGTGCTGTCGCCGTGTTCGACGGCAAGGAAGGCGTGGAGCCGCAGTCCGAAACCGTGTGGCGTCAGGCTGACAAGTACGGCGTTCCGCGTATCTGCTTCATCAACAAGATGGACAAGCTCGGCGCTGACTTCTACTACTCCGTCGACACCATCAAGACCAAGCTGGGTGCGACCCCGCTCGTCGTGCAGCTGCCGATCGGCGCTGAGAACGACTTCGCCGGCGTCGTCGACCTGATCCGCATGAAGGCCTACGTCTGGAACGACGTCAAGGGCGATATGGGTGCTCACTACGACACCACCGATATCCCGGCCGACCTGCAGGACAAGGCCGAGGAGTATCGCGCTGAGCTGCTCGACCAGGTTGCCGAGTCCGACGAAGCCCTGCTCGAGAAGTACCTCGAGTCCGGCGAACTGACCGAAGAGGAGATCCGTACCGGTATCCGCAAGCTCACCATCAACCGTGAGGCTTACCCGGTGCTGTGCGGCTCCGCATTCAAGGACAAGGGTGTTCAGCCGATGCTGGACGCCGTCGTCGACTACCTGCCGAGCCCGGAGGACGTTCCGTCCATCGTCGGCTTCGACCCGAAGGACGAGTCCATCGAGATCGATCGTAAGCCTACCGCCGACGATCCGTTCTCCGCTCTGGTCTTCAAGATCTCCACCCACCCGTTCTACGGCAAGCTCGTGTTCGTGCGCGTCTACTCCGGTGCGGTCACGCCGGGCGACAACGTCCTCGACTCCACCACGGGCAAGAAGGAACGCGTCGGCAAGATCTTCCAGATGCACGCCGACAAGGAGAACCCGGTCGACGCAGCAGAAGCCGGCAACATCTATACCTTCGTCGGTCTGAAGAACGTCACCACCGGTGACACTCTGTGCGACGAGAAGGCCCCGATCTCCCTCGAGTCCATGACCTTCCCGGATCCGGTGATCGAGGTCGCCGTCGAGCCGAAGACCAAGGCCGATCAGGAGAAGATGAGCATCGCTCTGGCGAAGCTGTCCGACGAGGATCCGACCTTCCAGGTGAAGACCGACGAAGAGTCCGGCCAGACCCTGATTTCCGGCATGGGCGAGCTCCAGCTCGACATCATCGTCGACCGTATGCGTCGTGAATTCAAGGTGGAATGCAACGTCGGTAACCCGCAGGTTGCATACCGCGAGACGATCCGCAAGGCCGTCATGAACCAGGAATACACGCACAAGAAGCAGACCGGTGGTTCCGGCCAGTTCGCAAAGGTCCTGATGAACTTCGAGCCGCTCAACACCGAGGAAGGCGAGACCTACGAGTTCGCCAACGAGGTCACCGGCGGCCACATCACCAAGGAATTCATTCCTTCCATCGATGCCGGTGTGCAGGAAGCCATGGAATCCGGCGTGCTCGCCGGCTTCCCGGTGGTCGGCGTCAAGGCAACCGTTACCGACGGCCAGGTCCACGACGTCGATTCCTCCGAAATGGCCTTCAAGATCGCAGGTTCCATGTGCTTCAAGGAAGCTGCCCCGAAGGCCAAGCCGGTCATCCTCGAGCCGATCATGGCCGTGGAAGTGCGCACTCCGGAAGAGTACATGGGCGACGTGATGGGCGATCTGAACGCCCGTCGTGGTTCCATCCAGTCCATGAACGACTCCACCGGTGTCAAGGTCATCGACGCCAAGGTTCCGCTGTCCGAGATGTTCGGCTACATCGGCGACCTTCGATCCAAGACCCAGGGCCGTGCAATGTTCACCATGCAGATGGACTCCTACGCCGAGGTTCCGAAGAACGTCGCCGACGAGATCATCAAGGCCCAGCGCGGCGAGTGACACGCGCTGCCGCTTAAGTGGAAACTGTCTCCAGTCAGCGCTAATATTTTGTAGCGCTGACTGGGTTCGGGCTCCAAAGTGGCACAAACCCGTCAAACCCAGTAAAATGTAGCGAGTGCCTTGACAAGGGCTCAAGGCTTACTACGAGACGTCCAGGAGGACAAAACACATGGCAAAGGAAAAGTACGAGCGTACTAAGCCGCACGTTAACATTGGTACCATCGGCCACGTCGATCACGGTAAGACCACCCTGACCGCAGCCATCTCCAAGGTTCTGCACGAAGAGTACCCGGATGTCAACCCGGCTTACGACTTCAACCAGATCGACGCCGCTCCGGAAGAGCAGCAGCGTGGTATCACCATCAACATCGCCCACATCGAGTACCAGACCGCTGAGCGTCACTACGCTCACGTCGACTGCCCGGGCCACGCCGACTTCGTGAAGAACATGATCACCGGCGCTGCCCAGATGGATGGCGCTATCCTCGTTGTGGCCGCCACCGACGGCCCGATGGCTCAGACCCGCGAGCACGTGCTGCTCGCTCGTCAGGTGGGCGTGCCGCGCATCCTCGTCGCTCTGAACAAGTGCGATATGGTCGAGGACGAAGAGCTCATCGAGCTCGTTGAGGAAGAGGTCCGTGACCTCCTCGACGAAAACGGCTTCGATCGCGACTGCCCGGTCATCCACACCTCCGCTTACGGCGCTCTGCACGATGACGCCGCGGATCACGACAAGTGGGTTGAGTCCGTCAAGGAACTCATGAAGTCCGTCGACGAGTACATCCCGACCCCGACCCACGATCTGGACAAGCCGTTCCTGATGCCGATCGAAGATGTGTTCACCATCTCCGGTCGTGGCACCGTGGTTACCGGCCGTGTCGAGCGTGGTAAGCTCCCGGTCAACTCCAACGTCGAGATCGTTGGTATCCGCGACACCCAGACCACCACCGTCACCTCCATCGAGACCTTCCACAAGCAGATGGACGAGTGCGAGGCTGGCGACAACACCGGTCTGCTGCTGCGCGGCATCAACCGTGACCAGGTCGAGCGTGGCCAGGTCCTGGCTGCTCCGGGCTCCGTCACCCCGCACACCAAGTTCGAGGGCGAAGTCTACGTGCTGACCAAGGACGAAGGCGGCCGTCACTCGCCGTTCTTCTCCAACTACCGTCCGCAGTTCTACTTCCGTACCACCGACGTAACCGGCGTTATCACCCTGCCGGAAGGCGTTGAGATGGTGCAGCCGGGCGATCACGCTACCTTCGGCGTTGAGCTGATCCAGCCGATCGCTATGGAAGAGGGCCTGACCTTCGCAGTGCGCGAAGGCGGCCACACCGTCGGCTCGGGCCGTGTCACCAAGATCGTTGAGTAGTTTCTGCTGAACGTCAGACACGCTTGAACTAGCGTTTTAGGAAAACCTCCCAGGGCATCCGCTCCGGGAGGTTTTCTTATATATGGAAGATGAGCGAGCAAAGTATGCACGCCGTGGCATAATAGGCAAGGCTCTTTTAAGCTTTCCGTTAGACGAAGAAATAGGTGAGTTAATTTGGCACAGACTACCAATGACATCAAGAACGGTTCCGTCCTGAATCTCGATGGCCAGCTGTGGGCCGTCATCAAGTTCCAGCACGTCAAGCCGGGCAAGGGCCCTGCCTTCGTGCGTACCACCATCAAGAACGTGCTGTCCGGCAAGATCGTCGACAAGACCTTCAACGCAGGCATGAAGATGGAATTCGAAACCGTCGACAACCGCAACCTCCAGTACTCCTACGAGGACGGCGACAACTTCGTGTTCATGGATATGACCACCTACGATCAGATCTTCATCCCGAAGACCCTGGTCGGCGATCAGGCCAAGTACCTGCTTGAGGGCACCGACTGCGTCGTCTCCTTCCATGACGGCACCCCGCTGTCCGTGGAACTGCCGGCTTCCGTGGTGCTGACCATCACCCACACCGAGCCGGGTTTGCAGGGCAACCGTTCCAACGCCGGTACCAAGCCCGCCACCGTCGAGACAGGCGCCGAGATCCAAGTCCCGCTCTTCATCGGTGAAGGCGAGAAGGTCAAGGTGAACACCACCGACGGCTCCTACCTCGGCCGCGAGAACTGAGAGTAAGGAAGAAAGAAGTTTCATGGCACGTTCCACCGCTCGCAAGAGGGCTCTGAACACGTTGTATGAAGCGGATGAGAAGGGACAGGACATCCTGTCCCTTCTTGCTGAGCGCATTGAGCAGCCCGGCGCTCAGACCCCGCTGCCTGAATACGCCATCGAGGTCGTCCGTGGCGTGGCAGAGCATCTTTCCGCCATCGATTCCATGCTTGACAAGCACTCCACCGGTTGGAAGGTCAAGCGTATGGGCGTTGTGGACCGCAATATCCTGCGTATCGCGGTATGGGAAATCATGTTCAACGATGACGTTCCCAACATGGTGGCGATCGACGAGGCCCTGAGCCTCGCGAAGACCCTGTGCGACGACGATGCGCCGGCTTTCATCCACGGTCTGCTCAGCGCAGTGAGCGCCGATGCGCCAGCTGTTCAGGCGGAAGAAAAACCGACCGAACCTTCGGCTGAATAAAGCCGAAAGTTAAGCGATTCGGCCGGGTCGCGAGTCCTAACCGGCCGCTATCCTTGGTACGAATACCTTGACTATAAGGGGGTTTTGGTGAACCAGTATGATTCCGAAGCCGTGTTGTTTGACCCTCAGGATGCAGTGCTTGTTCTTGAAGACGGACAAGTGTATGTGGGTGAACCCTACGGTGCGATCGGCACGACCAGCGGGGAAATCGTTTTTTCGACCGGCATGACCGGATATCAGGAAACGCTTACGGATCCCAGCTACGATCGTCAGATCGTGGTACAGACGTTCCCGCATATCGGGGACACGGGAATCAACGGGGAGGATCCGGAATCCTCCAGAATTTGGGTCGCCGGATATGTGGTGCGCGATCCCAGCCCGAACGTGAGCAATTGGCGCGCCACCGGCAGCCTTGACGATGATCTGATCTCCAACAACATCGTCGGCATCAGCCATATCGACACCCGCAAACTGGTGCGCCATCTGCGCTCCGCGGGCGTGATGCGTGCCGCCATCTTCTCCGGCGACGCACTGCTCGACGACAACGGCAAGTTGCGTACCATCGACTCCATGCTCGATGAGGTCAAGGCGACGCCGCAGATGAAGGGCATGAGCCTTTACGACGAGGTCAGCACCAAGGAAGCCTACACCATCGAGCCCTGCGGCGAATTCGAAGGCAAGGAGCCTTTGTTCACCGTGGCTGCCGTCGATCTGGGCATCAAG
>CAVEVJ010000329.1:0-3825 GCA_963619075.1 Acidaminococcaceae bacterium | reverse complement strand
ATTCGGCGCGTTGCGGACCGTGTCGGAGGATTCGGAGCCACGCTCATCACCTCCATGGTGACGAGTTGCGTGGCCTGCAACCAGACGTTGTCGATCATGCTCACCGACCAGCTGTGCCGGAATATAGGACAAGACGAGCAGAGGCACGCGATCAATCTGGAAGACACCTCCGTGGTGGTGGCGCCGTTGGTTCCCTGGTCGATCGCCGGCGCGGTACCGCTCGCATCGGTAGGAGCGCCCACAGCCAGCCTGCTGCTCGCCTGTTTCCTTTATTTGTTGCCGTTGACAGGATTATTGAATATCAAAAGACGATGAACGCCACTGCCGCCGCGAAGCACATCAGCAGAACCGATGCGATGAAGCTGGCGAGGAATGCCTTCTGTCCCTTCTTCGCGATCGCGGAGAAGTTCACGTTGATGCCAAGTGCGGCCATAGCCATACCAAGCACAATGTAGGCGAAATCCACCAGAGCCGGTGCGATGGAGCCAATGAACGGCACGAACGTCCCAATGATGGACGCACCGATGAATCCCAGCATGAACCACGGGAACGAAACCTTGCGCTTGCCGTCCGAGGGCACGTCGGAATGATGCTTGTCCCACCAGATGGCGATGATGATCGCCGCGAACACCAGCATGAGCACACGGGACAGTTTCATGATGGTGGCGATGTCCACCGCGCCGAAGGCGTCACCCGCAGCCACGGCATGGGCGATCTCATGCAGGGAAGCGCCCGCGGTGATGCCCAGCTGGGTCTTGGTCAGTCCCGTCAATGGCCCGAGCGCGATTTCCAGCAACGCGAAAATGGTGCCCATGATGGCGATGATGGCCACTGCCATCACCTCATCGTTGGCTTTCTCGTCTTCCTTATCCGCAGATACCTTAATCGAGCCGGACAATCCCATGACCGCGGCCGCACCACAGATGCCGGTGCCACCCGCCACGAGAATCGCCAGCAACGGATCAACGCCCAGCTTACGTGCGATGCCATAGCATACAACAATCGTCAACGCCACCACGACGGCGGCGATCGGCAGGCACTTGATGCCCTGCGTGAACAGGACGGTCAGATTGAGCTTGAAACCAAGCAGAATGATTCCCAACCGCAGCAACTTGTTGGAGATGAGACCAGCCGCATCCTTCACTCCGGCCTTATGCTCCGCGGAGGAGGCGACATACCATTTGCGAATCGGGAATTGAGCGACCATACCGATCAGCAAAGCAATGATCAACGCGCCGAACAGGCTGAATCCCGGGAATTGCTTCAACCACGAGGCCACCAACGAGGCCACCAACGTGACGATACCAATGAACACCATTTCCTTGGTGGCAATACGCCGCCACCACTTTTCACAGAACTCTTTCACAGAGAGTCAAGTGTGGCACAGGCACGCCAACACATCAATAGCGTTTCCATTTATTTCATTGATTCGACAATCTCTCGCCCTTACGCATCGGCAACTGCACTTCCGAAAGCACGATGGCTCCGAAAATCAACGTGAATCCTATGACTGAAGGAATCGTAAGCGCCTCCCCTGCGAAAATCACGGAAACCAGCATCGCGAAAATGCATTCCGTACTCAAAATCACCGATGCTTCCGATGTGGGTAGATTCTGTACCGCAATCGTCTGAAACACCTGTGCGATCACCGTCGAGCCGACCGCAAGATACACGATGCACGCCACGATATCCCAACGAGCCCAAGTCACGGACGGCATGCCATCGAACAGTCCCGCGCCGCAGCCGAAGAACACCAAACACCAGAAGAATTCGGCAAGCATCAGCGCCACCGCATCGAAATCCTTGCCCATGAATCCAACGAACACCAGATTCAACGCGAAGAAGAACGCGCCGATGATCGTCATGGCGTCACCGAATCCCATATGCATGAGCTCCGCACCGCCGCCACCGCTCAAGGAAACCAATCCCACTCCGAACGCGCATACGAGCGCCGCGGCCAGATGCTGCCAGTTGGGCCGTTTGCGCGTCAAAGCCCACAGAATGAACGGCACCATCACGCAATAGGTGTCGGTGAAGAAACTGTTGCGACCAGGAGACGTGGTTTCCAATCCTTTGAGCTGAAAGAGGAAACCCAGCCAATACGTCAACGCCAGAATAAGCCCGGGAACAACATAACGAGACAGACGAACCTTGCGGAGTCTCGGAAAGAACACGACCGCCATCAGCACGGTGGCCAATCCCATACGGAAGAACATCATCCATTGCGTAGGCATGTTGTCTTGCGCATGTTTGAGCATCGTGTATCCGGAGCCCCACACCATGGCATTGACCAGCATCATCACGCGCGCGACCGGCTTGGTCACGACTATCCCCTCATTGAATGACTGTGATGCCCGCGAATCCTTCTTGCTCATGAAACCCATCTTCTTTCGTGCGATTTCCTCCGAGAGTCTACCGCAGAATCCAGGTTCCGTCGCACGGGTCCAACAGGCATGTCGCACCACGAACGCGGCCTTGTAATCGGCATCGTCCGCCCATGCTCGTCTGTATTTACTACGACTTGGAGGATTGGCTGTTCACCCAATTGTCAGCCATGCTGATGGCTTCATCGAGCGTGACCTTCGCGGCCTTGTAATATTTGGAATCCGTAACGCCACTGTCGTCGATCAGCTGTTGAGCCGCATCCACGGCATTGCTCAGCACAGTGAGCAGTTTTCTGCCCGTCAAGGTCAGGCTTTCGTCGTCCTTAAGATCTTCGACGAGCTTCTTGCCTTTGTCGATCGACTCGCGTAGAGATTGTTCCACATCCTCGTTATTCGAACCGTCATTCGAATCGGAACCATCCGTCGAAGATGTTTCGCCTCCGTTGGATTCGGTGGTACCCGACGTGCCGTCGTTCGATGTGTCGCCGTTCGATGTGCCCGACGCGGAGGAATCGCCTTCGGAACTACCTGACGATTCCGAAGACTTGATTTCATTCTGTATGTTCTTCAGACTCTCATTCAGCGAGTCCGTGGCGCTGTTCAACGTTTTGGCGACGAGATTGAGCTGTGTGATGGTGGCGCCCGCCGCGCAACCTTCCGTGTCGACGGTACTTTCCGCGCTTGAAGCCGCATTGGAGAAGGCGTCGAGAATGTCGTCGATTCCAAGCACGTTGCGCACCAGTTTCTGCAATGCTCCGCTGTTTTCGGAAGTGTCGAGAATCGATTTACGCGCGGAGCTGAATTCGGCGACCGCCTGACGGCAGGAAGCCAGTGCTTTCTGTTGCTTCACATGGTAAACGTACGCATCACCAGCAAACACCGCAGACAGCACTGCGATAATGACCACGATTCTGACCCAACGCGCCCTGGAACGCTTATCAACGGTTTCGTCGTCCATACGCACCTGCCCATTCTCACGCAAGAAACGTCTCGGAAGATTGTCCTCACATATTGTAAGACCTTGTTCATGAGTATGAGCTGTACTCAGAAGAAGATCCTCGACGACGAACGGCTTGCCTCCAACGGATCAGGAAGCCTGAAACCGTTGGAAACAAGCCGTTTTCCAAGCGTTGGAATCAGTGCTTGCTTACGTTGAACTTGAATTCGACGATATCGCCATCCTGCATGACGTAATCGCGACCCTCCTGACGCAGCTTGCCTTCCTCCTTGATCTTCGTCATGGAGCCCTCGGCTGCGACGAAATCATCGTAGGAGACGGTATCGGCCTTGATGAAGCCCTTTTCGAAGTCCGTGTGAATCACGCCGGCGGCCTGCGGGGCGGTGTAGCCCTTGTGAATCTGCCAGGCGCGCACTTCCTTCTCACCGGCGGTCAGGAAAGTGGACAGGCCGAGGGTGTCGTAGCCCACGCGTGCCAGTTGGT
>CAVEVJ010000328.1:0-12259 GCA_963619075.1 Acidaminococcaceae bacterium | reverse complement strand
ACGGCCGCGTTCACCTTGGCTACGGGCGTGCTTGGCAGGCTGTACCTGTCCGGATTCATCGATCGCATGACGGAGCCGCGACTGGGCTTGGTGCGTGACGCGATTGAGCTCCATAGGCGGATTCTTGACGAACAGCGTAATCTTGTGCCGTTCTGGCCGGATAATCTTCCGAATTTCAATGCCGAATGGCTGGCGTCGGGTCTGCGCCACGTTGAGGTGCTTTCCGATTTGCTGGATGATGACGCCCATGAAGGCAAGAGCCTGCAGAACGTGGCTGGCGCGCAGGATGAGGATGGCCATGTGGCCTATATCATCGTGTGGCGCCGCGGCGGCACTCCGTCGCTGAATCTGCCGTTGCCTCAGGATTGCGAGATCGAACAGATTTTCCCCGATCCGAAGCATCCTGATCATGCGCCTGATGCCAAGCCTTGGGCCATCGAACGTATGGATCCGGAGACCATCCGCCTGACCGCCGCGACATCCAAAAAGCCGTCGGCGCGCATCTTTGCCATACACCGCGACTGATCGGATGCGCCTGACCGAACGGGTGCGTCCACTCGTCCGTGTCCATTGACGTATTTCTTTTGATTTTAAAATCAAAAGAAAATCAAAAGAAAGTCAAATGACAGGCAAAAGAGATTTTCGTTGGAATTCCGCCGTTTTGTTTCCATAAAGCGGCGGAATTCGCGTACCGAGTCAAAGAAAATCAAAAGAGAGTCAAAAGAAAATACGCCCGTATCACGCCCAGTAAGGTAGGTACCGTGTATATCTTTTCCCCGCATCCGGGTCGGCGATTTTGAGCATATTGCCGTCCAAGCATGTTTTGATGAGCCGCGACACCTGTGAGGCTCCACTTGGTGGAAGTCCCAGTCGCTCCCGTAAGGTCGCGTTGGTCATTGGCTGATGCTGGACGTATTGTGCGCAGGCATGCCAATATGCGGCGTCGATGCGTTGCTGCAAGGTGAGGTTACGATAGGGGGTCTCATGCAACAGCGTCACGCGCATGTTGTCTCCAGGCTCTTCCACTTCCGGCGCGGGAAGGTGATTGGCTTCGCAGGCCAATACGATTTTGTCCCATCCTGAGCCTGCCTCCTCGCAAAGATTCATGCGGCGGCACAACCTGGCCATATGCTCGTTGCGGGAATGTGGGGGATCATTGAGCAGATGCGGCACATCGACCAGAGAGCGACCTGGATTGGTGAATTCGACACGTCCCTCGAAAATACAGATCATCGGGCCGGCTCCGGTTATGGACAGGTCCTGATGGATGAGCATGTTGGCGGTAAGCTCGCGGATTGCTATATGGGGATATTCGCGGTGCGTGACCCGCTTGGCTCCCTCGATGGTTTCCTTCTCCGGTAGGAGCGCTTCGATATAGTCCAGCATCTGGTCGAGTCTTGCGTAGCCGAGTTCGAAGGTTTTGCTGCGCGATGGCGCGATAGGGGAGACCCCGTCGTATTTAATAACACGAAGAGCCTTGCGAGATATTGTTGGGAAATCGTCGAGATTTCGGGCGAAGAGCAGCGCTCCAAGATTGGTGACGGAGTAGTTCCCTGATTCTTGGGCTACGATGAGACGTTCGCCTTCGAAAAGATGCAGAAGATGTTCGCTGGAAGTCGTTTCGCTCAGATCAAATGCTTCGCGGAAGGAATCGGTATCGAGTTTGCTGAAAATCTCATCTCCGCTGAGTCCGCTCAGCGCCGACTGCAATTCGAAGACCTCAGAACGTGTGCAGCGCCATAGTTCTTCTTCCCGGCGTGAGCCGTGCTTCAACTCTTGAGTGGATGAACCTGTGCGAATGTAGGCGAGTCCTTTCCATAGGACCGGCCGATATTGTGCGGGCCAGATGCGTAGCAGCACGAGGTTGTGGTTGAATGCGGAGGCTTGTTCGAAATGGAACTCGGCATTGTCGGAAAGATGTTGCCTGAGCCATAATTCCAGTTCCTGATTGCCCACTTTCGTGGTTTTCGGATTGAAGTTGGTGCCGATGAGCTCGTGTGTGGCGTCGTCGATGCCCCATACCTTATACGCGTAAGTATGCCCCAGCAGGGCCGCGGAATTCGCCAATGCGGAAATATCCCTTCCGATTCGGTCCGGATCGGTGTTGCCATGCTTGAACTCAAGACACTCGTTTTCACTGTCCTGATGGGCCAGCGTAGTGATGAGCGCGATGATATCTTCCGGCATGGCGATGCTCCTTAGCGTGTCTGATTGTCTTTCGTCTTCTATCATATCGTTTCTTTTGATTTTAAAATCAAAAGAAAATCAAAAGAGAATCAAATGGCAGGCAAAAGAGATTTTCGTTGGAATTCCGCCGTTTTGTTTCCGTAAAGCGGCGGAATTCGTGTAACGAGTCAAAAGAAAATCAAAAGAGAGTCAAAAGAAAATACGCCCATGTCACGCCTGGCGAGGTGGACATGGAAGCGGTAAAAACGGAAGCGATCTGAGACGCACCATGTTCAGACAGCGGTGGATTCGCGTTCGACCAGTTGATATCCGATGGTGGCCCTTTTCGAAGGCAATGGTTCGGAGCCGTCCTCTTCCCGACGTTCGATGCGTTCGGCGATCATGTCAAGCGAAAATTTGGCGAGCTGATCAAGATCCACCTGGATGGTGCTTAGCGAAGGCGTCGCGTATGAGCCGGAGGTCACGCCGTCGAATCCGATCACCTTCACGTCCTCCGGAACGCGGATTCCGTAGTCGGTCAAGCCGCGGATCACGCCGAATGCCGCGAAATCGTTGGCGCAGCATATGCCGTCGAACGCGTTTTCGGAATGTGCGTTGCGTATCTGGTCGGCTATCTCATGCCCGACCGCGATGCCGCTGGCCACGTCGCCCGCTTCGAACACGGTCGATTCGTCATATGGCAGTCCTGCGTCGGCCAGTGCTCCGCAGGCGCCGCGTAGTCGCAGTGCGAATGCGTTCTGGGCGTGCGCCAGGTCGGCGCGCGGAACGAAACGATGCCCAACGAGCGCGATATTGCGGCAACCATGATCGATCAGATGTTGGGCCGCAGCACGTTCCGCCTCCTCATTCGGAAAATTCACGGCATCGACGGTCGGCGTCTCCTCGCAGGCATCCACCAATACGAATGGTCTGCCACCGTTGAGTTTGGCGAGCGGCACGTTCGTGCCAAGACCGGTGGCGTGCAGAATCTCGCCGTCGAACAGCTGCCCGGAGAAAGGATTGCTGCTCAGCGCATGTTCGGCGGCATCCGGTGAATACTGCGTCTGTTCGATGAACGGTATGAGTCCGCGGGATACGATTTCGTTGCTCAGTGCCTGTGTGAGTTTCGAATAGAACGGTGAATCGAATTCGTTGACGATGACGTGGATGATGTTGCTCCGGCCGGATTTGAGCATGCTGGCCGTCAGATTGATTTTGTAGTCCAGTTTTTTTGCTGCGGCGACCACTTTGGCACGGGTCGATTCCTTGACGCCCGGTTTGCCATGCAGCGCGTTCGATGCCGTCATGGGGGAGACTCCCGCTGCTGCGGCCACGTCGCGCAACGTTGGTTTGCTGGTTGCCATATCTCACCATTTTCATCGTTATTATACGTAATGTATATGTAACGATAATCTAATTTTCTTGCCTTGTAAAATCGCAAAATTGTGCGAAAAAACGCTGAAAAATCAACGAACTCACCGGAAAGTGCAATCACTTGAATAGCGGGGAATTTCTAATATCATATGTAACGATACATATTTGAGACAACGAAAGTCAGGAGAGGTTCGATGACGAACGAATCCACCGCATTGCCCAAAGCCTGGCGTCCGCCCATGGGCTGGAACAGCTGGGATTCCTACGGCACCACCATCACCGAGGAAGAGGTGTTGTCCAACGCGCGATTCATGGCGGAGCATCTCAAAGATGCCGGTTGGGACACGTTGGTGATCGACGCGGGATGGTTCGACCCGAACGCGCATGCCCACGGATATTCGGACGGCACGCCATTGTGCATCGATGAGTACGGCCGTCAGATTCCGGACGGACGCCGATTCCCGAGTGCCACCGGAGGCAAAGGATTCGGTCCGCTCGCCGATGCGGTGCATGAACTCGGGCTCAAGCTCGGCGTGCATGTCATGCGCGGAATTCCTCGCCAGGCCGTACACGAGAACCTGCCCGTCAAAGGAACCAACCTCACCGCGCAGGACGTTGCCGATACCGAACACAATTGCGTGTGGAACCACGACAACTATGGTCTCAAGCGCGCCGATGCGGGTGCGCAGGCCTGGTACGACTCGCAGGTGGACCAATTCGCCGCATGGGGACTCGACTTCCTCAAAGTGGACGACATGCAGACGCCGTTCTTCCCGGAGGAAATCGAGGCGTATCACAATGCCATTGAGAAAGCGGAAGCCAAGTATGGCCGCCAGATCACGCTATCCCTCTCGCCGGGAGGATGGGTTGCCAGCACGCACGTCGACTTCCTATGCAACGTTGCCCAGATGTGGCGCATCTCCGACGATCTGTGGGACCGTTGGGAAGACATCTACCAGCAGTTCCCACGCATGGCGCGATGGGCTCCCATGCAGAAAACCGGCCATTGGGCCGATTCCGACATGCTGCCGCTCGGCCACATCGGTCTTCGTGCAGAACGCGGGGACGACCGTCAAAGCCGGCTCACGCTCGATGAGCAGAAAACCCTGCTCGCCTTGTGGTGCATGGGCCGATCCCCGCTGATGATGGGAGGCGATCTGCCCACCAGCAACGCCGATGCCATCGCACTGCTGTCGAATCCGAATCTACGCGAAGTGACCGCAGGCTCGATCAACAATCGCGAACTGGTGTACGAGCGCATCTTCACGCAATGGTATGTGGACGATTCCTACGCGGGCGACCTCGCCGTGTGGGCCGCCGACGCAGTCGACTGGGCGGACGGCACGGCCAGTGCGCATCCGAAAGGCCACTATGGGGCGATCTTCTGGACGGGCAGCGAACCGTACGAGCTCAAAGGCAACATCCAACTGCAAAGCTTCGTCTCAATCGCGGGCCGAAACCAAAATTGGAAGCTCACGGACCTGTGGACCAACGCTCCCGGAACCCAATCCGATATGCGAATCGAAGGCGAAGGGGAGGACCGCGTGATCCGCGGCACCATTCCGGCGCACGGCGTTCTCTGGTTCGTCATCGACCCGAGCTGAACCGCCGTTCACTCCAAGTCGTCAAACCATACGGAACCGCACCAATCCCAATACATCCATAAGCAGCACCACACGTAACCTCACGCTAAGAAAGGAACATCATGGACAAACTCACGGCAACCCTGAACAAGGCGGGCGTGCGTAGCATCAGCACCGACCTGTGGGGCATCTTCTTCGAAGACATCAGCTATTCGGCGGACGGCGGCCTGAACGCCGATCTCGTACAGAACGGCGCATTCGAATACAACCGCTCCGATTCCGCCGATTGGAGCAACTACAGTTTCTGGCGCAAAGTCGTGCCGGCAGGCTCATTCGCAGCCTTCGACGTGCTCACCGACGATCCGGTAGCCCAGGAGAATCCACATTACGCGTCGGTTGAAGTGGAACAGGCTCCGGTCGCACTGGAAAACGTCGGTTGGGACGGCATGGTCTTCCGTGCAGGCGAAACCTACGATTTCTCCGCATGGATGCGCGTCGAAGGAGCTTCCATGCCGGTTGAAATCGCATTGCTTGACGACCATGGCGACGTGCTGGCCGAAACCTCCATCACCGTCGAAAACAACGATTGGCGCAAAATCGAAACGTCGATGACCATCGCGCAGGGAGATGCCACGCAGGGCGTGCTGCGATTGACGTTCGTCGCAAAGGGCAACATCGATTTCGATTTCGTCACCTTGGAACCGCGCACCACATACAAGGGACTCAAGCACTTCCGCCCGGACCTGGTGGAGGCGCTCGCCGACCTGCATCCGCGATTCATGCGTTTCCCGGGAGGATGCATCACGCACGGTCTCGGCATGGACAACATGTACCACTGGGACCGCACCATCGGAGAAGTGGAACACCGCCCGCACAACTTCAATCTGTGGGGATACCACCAGTCGTTCCGCATCGGCTATTACGAATATCTGTGCCTGTGCGAAACCATCGGCGCAAAGCCGCTGCCGGTGCTGCCCGCGGCAGTAAGCTGCCAGAACACCAATCAGGGCCCCGTGCCGATCGCCCAGAAAGACATGCCGGCCTACATCGATGAAGTACTGCATCTCGTCGAATTCTGCAACGGCGACACCACCACCGAATGGGGTGCGAAGCGTGCCGCCATGGGCCATCCGGAGCCGTTCGGCCTTGAATACCTCGGCATCGGCAACGAAGACCTCATCGACCCGGTGTTCAAGAACCGCTTCCAGCAGATCTTCGACGCGGTGAAGGCCGCATATCCCGACATCGTGGTGGTCGGCACCGTTGGCCCGGCCCCAAGCGGACAGGACTACGAGGAAGGCTGGAAGTACGCGCGCGAAGCCGAAGTGCCGATCGTCGACGAACACTCCTACCAGTCTTCCAGCTGGTGGTTCCACAACCTCGACCACTACGACAATGCGGACCGCAAGGGGCCGAAGATCTATCTCGGCGAATACGGCTCCTGGAACACGCAGCTGATCAACGGACTGTCGGAAGCCGCGTTCATGGGCCGTATGGAACTGAACGGAGATGCGGTCGTCATGTCCTCATATGCGCCGCTGTTCGCCAAGAACGGACACCACAGCTGGAATCCGGACCTCATCTACTTCGACAACGAACGCGCCTACCTGCCATACAGCTACTGGGTGCAGCAGATGTACGCCACCACCACGGCCGACACCGCATGGCCGGTGTCCGTCGAAGGTCCGACCACGTTCCGCCGCGATCTGCCGAACACGGTGAAGCTGCTCATCGACGGCAATGCGAAAGCCGATCTGAACAACCTGACCGTAACCACGGACGCCGGAGAGAAAATCGAATTCGGCGACGTGCACTACGATTCGCGCCGAATCGACACGGGCCTGAACATCAACGCGGACAGCTACTCCATCGACGCCACTGTCGTCTACTACGAAGGACGTTGGGGTATGCAGCTGATCAGTGGCGACGTAGACGGCAAAAACCACAACATCGTCTCCGTCGGACGCGGCCACAGCGTGCAAGTGGTGCGTGACGGCACCGGCTACGCGCTCGCTGGCACCGAAGTTTCCATGAACGATGTAAGGCCGGGTACAACGTGGCAGGTCCACATCGAAATTTCCGACCGCGGCCAAGCCATGAAGCTGTACATCGATGGAGAGCTGATTGCGGGCGGCGAGGAAGTCAAGGACGAGCCGAGGCGCACCGTCACCGTCGCACGAAACGAGGCGGGAGGCGAGACCTATCTGCGTATCGTCAACGCCATGGACGAGCCAGTGACCGTTGACGTGAGACAGATCCTCTCCGAACTCGGCATGGACGGCGAATCCTTGAGCGCGGCGAAAGCCACGGTGCTGGAAGGTGCCGATCCGTATGCCGGAGAAATCGGCAAGGCATCGCCGACCGTTCCGGTCGAAACCGAAACGAACCTTGCGGACGGTGCATATGCCGCTCCCGCCTGGTCGTTCAACATCATCACCATCAAATAACGGCAGGCGTAAGACGCACGGCTGCGGTCGGGACTAATCTGTGTTTCATGAGCAAACACCATCGCGACCGCAGCTGGGCGCCAGCCCCGCAACCACTTCCGGAAGACGCGCACGTCATCGACAATCACACGCATGTGGCGTCAGTGGTTCCCTTCTCGAAGGCAATGAGCCATGAAGCGGCTGAAAAAGGCCAGCCTGAAGTGCCGGTGTACAGCGTCGACGAGTTACTGGCCCAAGCGCAATCGGTTGGTGTGGAAGGCGTCATCGACTCCGGATGCGAGCTTCCCGATCTCATGACCGCCATCGACATGGCCCGGGAGCATCCGGGAGTGGTATACGCGGCGATCGCCATCCACCCCAACGAATCCGTGCTGCACGGCCATCGTGGAGTGCCAGGACCGGACGGCCTACCACTCAAATACAAACCATGGCATGACACCAGTTTCGATGACGCCATGGCGGAAGTGCATCGTCTTGCAGTCACGTATCCGAAGCAGGTCATCGCCATCGGAGAGACCGGCATGGACCTGTTCCGAACTGGAGAAGCGGCCAAGGAGCTGCAACGCGAAGCCTTCCGCGCACACATCGCGCTCGCCAAGGAACTGAATCTGCCCATGCAGATCCACGACCGGGACTCCCATAAAGAAGTCATAGAAACCCTGCTGGCCGACGGAGCCCCGGAACGAACCGTATTCCACAGTTACTCGGGAGACTCCGAAATGGGCCAGATCGCCCGAGAAAACGGATGGTATCTCAGCCTTTCGGGCACATCCAGCTACAAAGGCAACGACGGTATCCGCGAATCGGCGAAAATCGTCGGCATGAGCCACGTCATGATCGAAACGGACGCGCCCTATCTAAGCCCCATGCCATACCGTGGACGCACCAACGCGCCGTACATGATTCCGTATACGTTGCAGGCGCTCGCCAATTATCTTGACAAGCCGCTTGCCGAAATCGCCCGCGCTACCCGTGAAACAACGCGCGAAGTATATGGAATCTGATGAAATCTGACGGAAATCGTCGGAATTGTTTCGTTGGAACCGCGGAAGCCGTGCCGGAACTTCGTCGGAACCTTCGAAGCCCGCGTTTTTCGCTTGCTATAAGGAACGCCGATAACGATGTGCGCGCGTCGAAACGAAGTGCCGGTATGGTTTACAACCATGTGCAGATTACTTGGATTCGCGGCAGCCGGAAGCAACACCAGTCTCAATGGTGTGCTCGGCATGCAGAACGTACGCGATTTCCGTGATCTGAGTGAAATCCACAACGACGGTTGGGGAGCGGCGCTCATCACCGTTCCGGAGGAATCCCCGTATCATCGTGATGGTGGTGCGCCGTCTCCGGAAACTGGCACTGCAATCTACAAGAACACCATCGCGGCTCGTCATGACGCCATTTTCGACGAACTTGCGGCCACTCCGGCGCGCGGTGGCCTGTGGCATCTTCGTCTGGCTAGCTCCAACCTTCCGCTGATTCTCGAGAACCAGCAGCCGTTCTACGCCAGCGGTCTGAGCTTCATCCACAATGGAGACATCTCCGACGACCAAGGCCGAAACATCATCACCAATCGTTCCTTCCCCGTCGACCCGAACATCGTGCAGTCAACCGGCGGCCGTTCCGATTCGGCGATTTTCTTCGCGGTGATTCTGCAGTACATCGGTTTCGGCTTCGCTCTCGACGAGGCGGTGGCCCAGGCGGTGCGTGAACTGCGTAAGAGCTACCCGAAGTCGAGCTACAACTGCATGATCCAAAGCCAGGATCAGTTCATCGCACTGTGCGCGGCCGGACGTGAGGTCACATCCAAGCGCATCGTGGAAATCTACGATCAGTATGGCCGTGGCGAACAGGCCCATGATTACCGTGTGCTTCGCTACCGTGCGTTCGGCGGGGATTCTTCCGACTCCGCCCAGCCCAAGGGCGTGGTCGTGGCCAGCTCCGGCATCGACCAGCGTGCCGAAGACGGATGGACCCGTCTTGAGAACGACCAGATGATTGTGGCATCCAACCGTACCGGCGAATTCCGCGTCCGTTCCATCTGATTGGGCTCACTATCTGATTGGGCTCAGCCGGGTATCCGTGGCTATGCTGAACGTATGGCAAACGGATATATCCCCACGCTCGCCCAAGTGGACGAATTGCATAAGAACATCGCGCAATCCCAAGCGGCATACGATTTGATTCACGGCCATTGCGTTGTCGTGGCCGACATCGCACGACGTATGGTCCGACGGCAAAACGCTCTCTTCACCAATCGATGCGTTCCATCCAATGAAATACCGCAATCCGGTGGCATCACCGGAGGCACGGTTCCGCCGCGTCTCATCGATGAGCATCTGGTGGTGATCGGCGCGCTGCTGCACGATATCGGTACGTATTACCTGCTCAAGCACGACGGCACCGATGGCAAGCCGCTCAAATTCGACGGCCCCAACTATGTGCAGCACGGAATCAAAGGGTACGAATACCTGTTGAATGAGGGCGTTGACGAATCAATCGCCCAATTCGCCCGAAATCACACGGGCGTCGGCCTTACCAAGGAAGCTGTCGAATCGCAGCATCTACCGCTTCCCCCGGCCGACTACATGCCTATGAATCTTGAGCAGGAAGTGGTGATGGTGGCCGACAAATACAACAGCAAGTCGATCCCACCGAAATTCCTCACCGCGGAAGCCTACACGCGCAAGGCGGCCCGTTTCGGAGAAAGCAACAAACTCGAATGGTTGCGTCTCCTTGACCGCTACGGAGTGCTTGACGTAAAGCCGCTGGCCGAACACTACAACATGCGTATCGCCGAATAGCGCACATTTTGCAGCTGCGTATACGGCAATGTCGGACGATTCCATAACGCAACGGGCCTCTTGAGGAAGGCATATCCTCAAGAGGCCCGTCTATTTTCTGTTCCCGGAATCGTCATTTCCGGAATCGCGTGGAATCGTCCGGAATCGCGTGGCCGGTCACGACTGGTCGTGACTAATAGAGTTCGGCGGTGTGCTCCATCGCGTCGGCCACATCCGGATTGGACGTCACCACGATGATCGCGCGCTTGCGATCCGCATCACGCTTGAACTTCTTCAGCAGATCCAGCACCACCGCGGCGTCTTCGTCATCCAGTCCGGCGGTCGGCTCATCGACGATGATTACCTCGGCCTCGCAGCATATGGTGCGGGCTATCGCAACGCGACGCTTGTCCAATTCGCTCAACTTGCCGATCGGCAGGCCGGACGTTACCTCGGTGAATCCGACGCGCTTGAGCAGGTCGCGGGCGATCACCGGCTTCGGCTTGAGGAAGTTACGATTCGAGGCTTCCATGGCGTACAGCAGGTTGCCCTCCGCGTCAAGATCCTCACGCATGGCGAAACGCTGCGGCATGAATCCGAAACGATGGCCGAGCAGGTCAAGAGGCTCGATATCCGCGATGTTGGTGCTCTTGTGCATCACATTGCCGCGATCGGCCCTGACCATGCCCACCATGGTGGCCAGCAGAATCTGGTGCAGCTCGGTATCTTCCTCGTCCACGAGCACGGCATGAGTGGAACCGGCCTGGAACGAGAGCGAAAGATTGTCGAGAATGTTGCGTCCCGTCTTACGGTTCGTAACGGTCACGTGGTCGAGTTTGAACGTCGGATTCGACTTGAGGAAGAAGTTGTCCTTCTGCCTGCGACGCTTGACCTCGTGGTCGAGCTGGGAGGAGACGGTGGTTGCCGAATCTGCTTCCACGCTGCTTCGTGATTGCGCCGGTGCGGCTTTCGCGGTTTCCTCAGTTTCTTTGGCTTCCGTTTCGGCCTGTGCCAATGCGAAAGTCTCGTTCACCTGTTCCGCATTGTTGTCGACCACGTCGGTCGGGGGTTCGTCTTCCGTGGCCTCGTCGGATTCCGTTTCATCGTCGTAAACCACATCGAAATTGATGGAATCCATGGTTTCCGCGGTTTCTACGGTTTCCTCAACTTCAGCGACCCTCGCCGTATCCTCCGCGGCTTTGGTCTCGGCATCCACAACGTTTTCCGCCTCAGCGGTTTCGATGTTCTCTTCGATGTTCTCGAGATTTTCCTTGTCGCTCATGCTTTCACCTCCGAGCGGTTCTCAAACAGTTGGTTCAAGTTGAAGCACATCACACGGATGAACGCCACAATGCCCAGCACCAGGCATGCGCCCAATCCGTACCAGATCAGATTCCACACGGATGCAGAAGTGATGGCCACGGCCTGGCCTCCGGCCCACAAGGTGCCCAGCGGCTTGGCGCACAGCGCGCCAGCCACGATTCCGATAATCCAGAACGGCATGGTTGTCATGAGGCTTTCCAGCATGAACTGCCATCCAAGACGGCCCTTGGTAACGCCGGTCACCATAGCCATGCCGATCTCTCCGGTTCGTCCGCCAATCGCGGCCCACAACGTCAACGCGAGCAACGCCAAACCACCCACGGCCAATGCGACGATCAACATCACGCGAGCCACCGTAGCGGCGGAATTCAACGGCTGGATGGCTTCCTTATACGCGGTCAGAGACGGCGAGGAAATGTCATAGGTCTTCGTGTCCAACTTGGCCTTCTTCACCAGCTTGACGAACTGGTTGTAGGTCGACACATCGCTCAGCGAGAAGATGATGTTCAGATCCGGCACACCCCAGCCTTCACTGTCGGTGGTGTCAAGTCCCTGGGAAGCGAAGGTCAGATACGTCGTGTAGATC